>NZ_JUGR01000001.1:3300000-3477257 GCF_000800015.1 Terriglobus sp. TAA 43 | reverse complement strand
GGAGCAAGAGAGCAATGGCGAAGGAAAAATTTGACCGTAGTAAGCCTCACGTAAACGTTGGCACGATTGGTCATATCGATCACGGCAAGACGACGTTGACAGCGGCGATCACGAAGGTTCTTTCGAAGCACAACCCGAAGAACAGCTTCCGTTCGTTTGACACGATTGATAACGCACCGGAAGAGCGCGAGCGTGGTATCACGATCTCGACCTCGCACGTGGAGTACGAGACGGCGAACCGTCACTATGCACACGTTGACTGCCCGGGCCACGCTGACTACATCAAGAACATGATCACGGGCGCAGCGCAGATGGACGGCGCGATCCTGGTGGTTGCAGCGACCGACGGCCCGATGCCCCAGACGAAGGAGCACGTTCTGCTCGCTCGTCAGGTTGGCGTGCCGTACATCGTTGTGTTCCTGAACAAGTGCGATGCTGTGGAAGATCCCGAACTGATCGACCTGGTCGAGATGGAAGTTCGTGAACTGCTCAGCAAGTACGAGTTCCCTGGCGATGACGTTCCTGTCATCCGTGGCTCGGCTCTGGGCGCGCTGAACGGCGAAGCTCAGTGGGAAGCAAAGATCGACGAGTTGATGCAGGCCGTGGACGACAACGTTCCGCAGCCTGACCGTCTGGTCGACCTGCCGTTCCTGATGCCGATCGAAGACATCTTCTCGATCTCGGGCCGTGGAACTGTAGTGACGGGCCGTATCGAGCGTGGTCGCATCAAGGTTGGCGAGCCGGCACAGATCGTGGGCTTCCGCGATACGCAGGCGACGACCGTGACCGGCGTTGAAATGTTCAAGAAGCAGCTGGACGAAGGTCTTGCTGGCGACAACGCAGGTCTGTTGCTGCGTGGTACGGCGAAGGACGACGTGGAGCGCGGCATGGTTCTGGCGAAGCCGGGATCGATCACGCCGCACACCGTGTTCAAGGGCGAAGTGTACGTTCTGTCGAAGGAAGAAGGCGGCCGTCACACCCCGTTCTTCAACGGCTACCGTCCCCAGTTCTACTTCCGTACGACGGACGTAACGGGTTCGGCAAAGCTGCCGGAAGGCACCGAGATGGTGATGCCAGGCGACAACGTGGCTCTCGAGATCACGCTGCACACACCGGTTGCTATGGAAAAGGGTCTGCGCTTCGCCATCCGTGAGGGTGGACGTACCGTAGGCGCTGGCGCTATCTCAGAAATCGTTAAGTAAATCGGAACAACACACAAGCAGTACCGAAGGGGCGAGCCATATGGCTCGCCCCTTCTGCGTTCAGAGAACTTTCCCTCTCATGTGCAATATGGCAATAGCGTTTCCTTCCCGCCTGTATGTGTCCGCGCGTACACTTCTATCCACCACACACAACACATACTGCTGCCCATGCCTCCGCACGGGCGCGGAGAAATTTGATTCGCATGAAAAAGTTCGCACTCGCCGTCCTGGCTTTGGGTATTGCTGCCGGAAATCTTTCCGCCTCTGAGCCGGACGGCCTCACACTTCCTCGTGGCTTCCATGCGAGCGTTGTGGCCCAGGATCTGGGTTCCATTCGCCACATGGCCATCCGCGACAACGGAGATATTTACGTCTCCACGCGCCGCACCAAGACGCAGACACTCGGCATCCTTGCACTGCGGCTAAGCCCCGATCACAAGGCAACACAGATCGAACACTTCAGCACGGTTGATCAGGGCACCGGCATCCGTATCTACAAAGGTGCGCTCTACGCCTCTTCCAACACCGCCGTCTATCGCTTCCCGTTTGAGGGCAACGCGCTCGTTCCCACAGAAACTCCGCAGACGGTCGTTGAGGGGCTTGCTCCTTCCGGCCATTCGCTGGCGTTTGATGGCAAAGGAAACCTCTTCGTCTCACTCGACGCCGGTATGAACATCTGCGGCACTCCCGGAGCGCCCAAGGGCGAAAAGCCTGTAGGCCAGAAGCCCTGCCCAGCCTTGGAAGCAAGGGCTGGCGTATGGAAGTTTGACGACTCGAAACTCAATCAGAAATTCAGCGACGGCGAACACTTCGCCACCGGCATTCGCACCATGAGCGCTCTGGACTGGCGCAACGGTGACACCCTGTACGGTGCAATGCACGGCCGCGATGCGACGCACGCAGCATTCCCGGACCTGGTCAGCGAAGCTGATGACAACGCCATTCCGGACGAGATGTTTCGAATTGCTCCGTCCACGGATATGGGGTGGCCCTATACCTATTACGATGGCGTCCGGAAGCAACGCATCCTTGCCCCTGAGTATGGTGGTGACGGCAAGACCGCGCCACACGACGGCAACTACGCCACCCCTGTAGCAGCGTTCTTCCAGCCTCGCCGCCCGGCTGTGCTTGATCTTACGTTCTATGAGGCTAAGCAGTTCCCCGCGATGTACCGCGGTGGAGCCTTCCTCGCAATGCATGGTGCGGCGGATAGTGATGACCCCTCAGGCCACGCTGGTTACGATATCGTCTTTGTCCCGTTCAAGGGCAGCAAGGCAGGAACGCCGGTGATCTTCGCCGATGGCTTCGCTGGTCCATCGCTTGAGGATAAGAACATCAAGCGGGCTGTCTATCGTCCGGTTGGCGTCGCAGTTGGTCCCGACGGCGCTCTCTATGTGGCGGATTCCAACAAGGGTCGCATCTGGCGCATTGCTTATGACGGGAGACCTTAACCAGACTCGCCTGTCGTCTCTCAACTCGGCTGCCGTCTCTCTGAGACGGCAGCCTTTCCACTTCTACGGGCTATTTCAACAGGATTCGCAGTTGTGAAGGATAGGTTTCGGGTGTCTCCGGAGCGTTGTTGGGGGGGCGTACCCCTATGCCGTAGGTGAGGCTGTCGCCTAGGCAGAGGATGGTTGTGTTGGGGGGTAGGGTGGCGGGGAGTTGCTGGCGGATGGCCTGGGCTAGCAGGGCGTAGCCCTTGGGGGTCAGGTGGACTCCGTCGGTGCTTAGCTGGTTGTTGGCTCCGCCGGCCTGGTTGAGGATGTCCGCTAAGTGGACCAGTGATGCGTGGTCCTTCTGGGCTATCTGGGCGATGGTGTCGTTCACTGCCGCGAGGCGTTGCAGCGGGGCGATGTTGCCGTAGTCTTCCAGCTTGTGGCGGCTCATCAGACGGACCATGTCGGGGGTGTGGATCTGGACGAGCACGATCTGCGCACCCGCAGCGGTGCTGCTCTTCACCATGGATTCCAGATGCTGTCTGGTGGATTGGATGGGAAGTAGCTTCTTGTCGTTCAGGGCGTCGTTCGTGCCTGCGAACAGGATCACGATCTGCGGATGGAACTCATGCAAGGCGTTGTCGATGCGCGCGTCGAGTTCCGCAGTGCTTTCACCTGGGAATCCGTCGTTGATGACACGCACCTGTGCACGCAGAGAGGCACAGCAGAGCAGACAGCTTGAGAGGAGTAGGAGGCTAAGGGGACGCACGAAGAGAGTATAGGCTTCTCTGCCTTGATGCCCTTTGGGGTTAGGACACAATCCGTCTTCCTGGACGAGTAAAGGCCGCGCGATGCGCGGCCTTTACTGCAGTGTTACGAAGCCAACCCGATTACTGCTTGGTCTTGGAGATGAGCTTCTCCAACCTGCCGATTTCACCACGATGTGCGGCCAGAACGATGTTGCGTTCGAGCGTGTTGGGCTGTTTCACGACTTGATTCCATGCGTCCTGCTCGGTTGCGAGGGCGGTCTTTGCTTGATCCAGAGTCATGATGAACTCCCTTTCGTTTTGAACGTTGTTGGCTGGTTGAAGGAATTGCCTAGTCTGAGAAAGGCATGCCGAAGGAGAGTACGGCGCACCGTGGGGGGCGGTGGAGGCGGCCCATCACCTGAATGTGCTTGTTCATCTCATCCCAGATGGAGAGGGCGAAGTCGTTCAGGTAGAGGAAACGTAGTTTGTCCGAGGTGGTGCCTTTCTCGGAGTAGATACTGATCTCGTTGAGCCGCTTCGTTTGGTCAGAGGCAATCAGGTAAGGCCACATGCTGATCGCGGGGGTGTTCTCCGGATTGTCCAGTTCCTCACGGCTCTGCGAAAGGATGGAATAGCGAGGCGGCTGCTGCGGATGGCGACAAAGCTCAAGGCCGACAGGTGCTTCTGTCGCCCAGGCACGCTTTGGTGCAGGTTGCAGGAGGCCGTAATACACGACATCTTTGGTTTGGTAGGTAGTCATCTCGACTCCAGACGGCTGACTTGCGGAAGTGCGCTCGTCTAGAGGTAAAGTCCGGAGAGGACTAGAGGCGAGAAGGTGTGCTCTCTTCAGCATAGTCCTTTCTGTGGAAATATGCCGATTTTGCCGTATTATGTTCGGCGGCTTTGGCGTGCGGTGGGTTCCGGGGCCAGGGTGGTGCCTTCCGGGGTGATCTCCACGTCGTGGACGGGTTGGACGGCGTGGCTGTGGTCGAAGCGGCGGGCTATGCAGTTGGTGCTGGCTAGCTGGAGGCCGTAGAGGAGCGCGGTAGCTCGGGACTGTTCCAGGCGGCCTGCGGCTAAGGCGTTGAGTACGGTGGAGATGGCCATCTGGACGGAGGTGCGGTCTTCCAGCGGGCCGAGGTCGAGTATCTGGCTGGGCGCCGGTTCCATGCCGACGAGCGTGCCGGACTTGTCGAGGACGGGAAGCATGACTTCTGTGCTGCGCTGTGGTGCGATGGCGCTGCGATGCTGCTGGTGAAGGCGGTTGTGGAAGTAGCAGAAGTCGGCTTTGAGGAGTCGGGGCGATTGGCATTGGTCTCCGTTGGAGCGGATGTGGCGGCAAAGTCCGTATTGCATGTGTTTTCTCCTTGAAATGGTGAAGGCCAGCCTTGGCGGCTGGCCCTTGGTGGTGTGGGGGTACCCCCTCCCCCCTGTTTTTCTAAAATCTTCTTTCTATTGGGGTTACGGCGACGGTGTCGCTAAAATCGTCTACCCATTGGGGTTAGGGGCAAAATCGTCTTTCTAAACGAGTTAGGGCCGCGCGATGCGCGGCCCTTTCTTGTCCTGTTTCTATTGTAGTGAGTTTGGGGAAATACCATGCCAACTTTATTTGCCATAATATTCAATGATTTACGGCTAAATCGGGCTTGACAGATTTCGAGGTGAGATGAAAAACGCAAAAGAATGGTTCGAATTTTCGGATTTGAAGACCAAAACTATTGATCGGGATGTTTGGATTCCTCTTCGGGCAAATATCAGCAATAAGGATGGGTTGCTGAACGCAGTAGTTGGGCACATAGAGGAAGACATCGCCATCGCGACTGCCTCCTTCAAGCATGCAGATAGAGAGATGGCTGAAGAGAAGATCAACTGGGGAAACTTGAGCCTGACGCGCGATCACGGGCCGTATGTCCAAGACGACGAGTATCACCCTTCTGACGAGTTTCTTAGTGGCGATCTCAAAGGTACCAATCTGGTCATGGTTCCTCGTGGGAACTCGATTGAAAGTGGTGACTGGTACGTCCATCCCGACTTGATCATGGGGCTTCGTCTCAAACGTGAAGGTGATCTTTGGCTTTCAATCGATGAAGGTTATACCCCTGTCATGCGGCTCACGAGAGACGATGCTGGAAATGCCAATTTCGTCGAGATCCGAGCTAGTCACCTGAAAGATTTCCTTGCCGCACGAGGCGAATTTCTGGCCGTCTCGAGCTGGAAGGGCCGCATGGAAATCAGTGAAACCGATCCCGGATTCGGCTGGCCCACATCTGACGAGGAAGTGGGGAAAAAGGGAAAATGGCGAGGCACGATCACAGCCATCAATGAGGATGGATATGAGTTTGAGGCCAAAATGGCAGTGTTTCACGTTGGACGTAAGAACTACGACATCAATCAGGATGTTCCGGAGATCGGGATTAGTGATGAGATGGAAAGTCGGAAATACACCCGAGCCTTGGGGGGAGGAGCGAAGCGTTTCAGGGTATGGGGTGAGCTCTGGAAAGTTGACTTCGTAGAGGCAGGCAAGAGCAGCCCCAGAGTACGAGGCGATGATTTATCTTCAACCATCTTTTTCTATACGGATGCTTCTGAGACTCGTGAAAGTGTCGATGACCTCGACCGCAAGGGGCGTTGGCTTTGGTTTAACCCCGACGTCATCAATAAAATGCTTGAATTTCGTGGAATGAGTCTCGACTGGTTCACAGCAGATACCGGTCAAGTGATAGGACCGAACGGGCGATTGGTTTTTGGGATCAACGAACTCGGACTTGTGAATGTCTACGCCAAAGATTTGCGATACCAACCTAATTGGGAGCAGCAAATTTGGGCAGGCTTCAATGTGATGCCCGATGGGAAGGTCTCAAAAGAATTAATGATGTCTCAAGCCATTGGCGAACCTGCATCAACTCACGCCCCAGAAGCCTTTCTTCAAAAAGGACTGACCCTCATCAATCGAGCATCCAAAGATAGCTTTGGGGTTGAATTCGTGAGATCTCATCGCGATGTTGAAAATCTACTAAAGCAAACGCATCGCTTCAGGGCGACAACCGAAAACGGCCTATTTAGCCTGGCGAAAGATTTAGCAAGGCTGACGGCTGATAGCTTTGACGCCTCATCGATGAATAAAGTGGTTGCGCCACCCAAAGTAGAGAAGTGGGGTTCTCTTAAGTCCTTGGAGAAGGTATTGGCGTCTCGGATCGGACCTGAAGCCGCATACAAATTAATGAGCCCGCTCTTTGCGGTTTATGACCTGCGGTTAGCAGACGCCCACCTGCATAGTGCCGATCTTGAAGATGCCTTTAAGAACTTGCGAATCGAAAAACGTTGGCCCTTCGTCCGGCAGGGTAAGCAAATGCTGGGAGCCTTCGTAAATACTTTGAATAGAATCGCGGACGTGTTGGATACAAAGAGTGAGTCTGGCCCCGAAGCTGGCGAGATTGAAGGCTAAATATGGACCTGAACCTTTTCGAGTCCCTCTTGTATAAAGACGAGTCAGAATCATTGGATTTCAAGAGGGACGATTACCAGCTTTCGCTGAAAAATTCTGAGAAAAAACAAGACCTGCTCAAAGACATGTTGGCTTTGGCCAATTCTTGGCGCGAGACCACCGCTTATCTGGTCTTAGGTATAGATGACAAGAAGGCAGCTCCTCGTGTTGTTCACGGGATACCAGGGGGCAATCTAGGGCGAAATTTGCAACAGTTTGTTAACTCCAAAACAAATCGCCCACTGCACTTTTCGTATGAGGAAATCGTTTATCAGGAAAAAGTTGTGGGAGTAATTGCGATACCAGTCCAACAGAGACCGGTGTATGCGATGAATGACTTCGGGCAAGTAAAGTCTTATGCCGTCTACGTGCGTAGGGGCGATACAAACGCTATCGCAGCTCCGGATGAAGTGGTGAAGATGGCGCAGTCCCTCTTAGCTGCCGAGACTCAGCCACAACTGTCTTTGCAATTCGCCGATATAGCTACTCATAACGAAATCGGCTACAGCGTATCGCTGACGTGCCGCGAAATAGCCATAAAAGAAGGAGAGAAGGTTCCCACGTATTCGAGTGGAACAATCGTAGGTGCTTACGACAATGAGGAGTTCTATCGAGATGCACGCGATTATCTTTTTGACTCCCAACTCTTTAAGCCTGTCGGCTTTTCGGTTGCAAATGTGTCTGGAAAAATCGCTCATAACGTTATCTTGCGAATGAAAGTCTCAAGTTCCGAGATCGAATTACGTTGCGCAGATGATATAGGGAAAAAGCCTTCAACGAGGCGTAACTTGGTTGCGAAAGTGCTCAGATTCTCTGATCGAAATGGGGTCGAAGTTCAGAAGAGAGGAGACTTTTTTGATGTAAAGATAAAAATGGGTTCGATTCAGCCAGGAGTTACGGAGTTCAGTAAAGAGCCTATATTCTTCGCGTGCTGCGTCTCCAAGACTTTTGAATTTAGTGTCGCGGTGGCTGCCGATAACTTAATGAGCCCACAACAACAGAAATTTACCGTGAATTTCACAGGAGAAAAAGTCGAAACCCCGCTTGATCAACTCTTAGATCTATTTGATGGATGGCGTTAGATTTTCGAAACTCTTTGGACTTCTCGTACGCCTGGGACTCTTCGCAGGTCTACGGTGAGTTTGTTCAGGTGGCGTAGGTCGAGGGTTTCTACTACGAACTCTACTGTGGCTGTGGTGCCGTCGTCGTTGGCTCGGCTGTCGACGCTGCGGATGTTAGTGTCGTCGTCGGAGATGATGGCCGTTAGCTCTTTCAGCATGCCGCTGCGGTCGTCGCAGGTGATGATGAGGCGGACGGGGTAGCGGGTGGGCTTGGCTCCACCGGCTGCGCTGGGCGCGTCAGGAGCCCATTCGACGTTGATGCGGCGGTCGCTCTCGTAGAGAAGGTTTTGCACGTTGGGACAGCTACGGGCGTGGACGGCGACGCCTTTGCCTCTTGTAACGTAGCCCACGATTTCTTCACCGCGGATGGGGTTACAACAGCGGGCGCGGTAGACGAGTAAGTCGTTCTGGCCTTCGACCTGGAGTGAGTCAGAACCTTTGCCGAAGTAGACGCGCTTGATGGCGTCAGACATCTTGCTAAGTTCTGACGGCGGTACGGCGGAGAGACTGCCCGCATTGATGGCCGCGCCTACGGAGCCGGGCTGCGATGATTCTGTGCCCTGCCCTTCGGCATTGTGGCCGGTGGTGCTGCCGGGGACTAACTTATTGAGCGTTTGTCGTGCGGAGTACTTACCGAAGCCGATGGCTCCGAGTAAGTCAGAGGCATTGCCGAGACCATAGTCATTGGCGGCGCGAGTGTAATCGTCGTCAGATAACTTATGCAGACTTACTTTGAACTTACGGGCTTCACGTTCAAGTAACTTACGACCGATCTCAATGGCGCGTTCGCGCTGATGCTCATTGAGCCAGTGCTTGATCTTATTGCGGGCACGTGAGGACTTAACGAAGCTGAGCCAGTCGCGCGAGGGCGTGTGGCCGGTCTGCGTGGTGATTTCAACGATGTCGCCGTTGCGGAGGCGGTGGCGCAGGGGCACGATGCGTCCGTTGACCTTTGCGCCGGTGGTGGTGTGTCCGACTTCGGTGTGGATGGTGTATGCGAAGTCAATGGGTGTGGCGTCTTTGGGCAGGACGACGACTTTGCCCTTGGGGGTGAAGGTGTAGACCTCTTCGGGGTACAGGTCGATCTTGAGGGTCGACATGAACTCGTTGGGGTCGGTCATCTCCTTCTGCCATTCCATGAGCTGGCGAACCCAGGCGAGGCGTTGCTCGTCCTTGGCGTTGACGGTTTCGTTGGCCTTGTACTTCCAGTGCGCGGCGATGCCGTCTTCGGCGATGCGGTGCATCTCCTCAGTACGGATCTGGACTTCAAACTGGTAGCCGCCTTCGCCTACGAGCGTGGTGTGCAACGACTGGTAGAGGTTGGGGCGCGGCATGGCGATGAAGTCCTTGATACGGCCGGGGACGGGACGCCAGATGCTGTGGAGGAGGCCGAGGATCGCGTAGCAGTCCTGCACGGTTTGCGTGATGACGCGGACGGCGAAGAGGTCGTGGACGGAGCTGAGTTCGGGCGAGCCGCCTTCGGACGCATGCGCCTGCAGCTTGGAGTTGATGGAGTAGAGGCGCTTGATGCGGAACTCGACGCGGCCGGGGAGCCCGTGGCGGGTGAGTTCGAGGTTGAGGCGGTCTGCGATGGTGCTGAGGAACTCTGACCCGCCGCGGTTGCGGAGGAGTTCGACGTCTTGCGCGAGCTGGAGGTAGCGTTCGGGGTCGACGTACTGGAAGGCGAGGTCTTCGAATTCGCCGCGGAGCTTACCCATGCCGAGGCGATGGGCGAGTGGCGCGTAGATTTCGAGGGTCTCTTTGGCGATGCGCGTCTGCTTCTCAGGCTTGAGGTGCGCGAGGGTGCGCATGTTGTGCAGACGGTCCGCCATTTTGATGAGGACGACGCGGATGTCGCTGACCATGGCGAGGAGCATCTTGCGGATGTTTTCGGCCTGGTGGTCTTCCTTGTTGGCGAACTTGATGCGGTCGAGCTTGGTGACGCCTTCGACGATGTGCGCGACCTGCGGGCCGAAGCGACGGGAGATCTCCGGGGAGGAGACGTCGGTGTCTTCGACGGCGTCGTGGAGGAGGCCGGCGGCGATGGCGGTGCTGTCCATCTTCATTTCGGCGAGGACCTGGCCGACTTCGAGCGGATGGATGACGTAGGGTTCGCCGCTGGCGCGCTTCTGGCCTTCGTGTTGCGAGAGGCAGAAGAGCCAGGCGTTGCGGATGATTTCGAGGTCGTCGGCGGGGCGCGCGGCGTGGACGGTTTCGAGCAGGGTTTCGAAGTCGGCGTCGATCTTCGTGGTTAACGCTGCGGGGAAGCCGGGGAGGTATTGCGCGGATCGCGGGTTGCCGGAGGGCTGCGGCGCGGGTGTGATCTCTGCGGACGTCAGTGAGCCTTCGGGCTCGGCGAGGTTTGCGGTGTTGTCCATTTCCAGCATGGCTTCGATGCCGTTGGCTACTGGAAGGGTTTGTCCCCGGCGATGGGAGTCCTGCGGGGAGAGCGGTGTGAGCGCAGGTACAGCCGCCTCCAAGTTGCGACCGGAGTCGCTCGAGGAGGGATCAGAATTTCCGGGGTTCGCAGGAGACGCCTGCGGGAGGTCCATGAGCTATTTTAGCTTGCGATGGTGGACGAGGCGAGACGTTGTGATCAAGGAAGTTGTGAGGCGAATGCAACCGCGAGATTAACCTGGCCTTGAAAATTGGGATGGAGCTGATCATGCATCTCTGCGCTGGTGCCGAGCATGTAGTCTCGGTCGTTGACCGCGCGAACGTCCAGTCCGTCACTAATAGCAGTTTCAACATTCTGTCGGGAGATTTGTGTATAGGCAAGTTGTGAGGCGACAGACGCGATGGGATTGGTGAGCAACTGGTTTGGGATATCTCCTACGGCGACAACCACAGGTTTGGAGGAGCGATTGGAGGCAAGGGCCAGGATACTGACGTTGGTCGCGCGGGTTGTGAGCTGGACATGATGAAGGCCGGCTGAAAGTGGCGCACGCAGAAGATAGATGCTGCTGGTGGAACCTTTCCCGGTAGTGAGCGAGACTCTTGGTTTCACATCCAGAGTGGTGAGGGTGCCGTCAATGCTGACGGTGAAGGTGTCGTCTGATGAGGCGGCGTCCGAGACCGTATACCAGAGATACAACGGGGCACCAGTGGTTTTGATGCTGCCGAAATCGAGCGCACCGGGGCCAAGGCAGGTGAAAGCCCCGTTACTGACAGAGTTCGTGCACGCTCCGGACGGGATAACGGAAGTGTCACCAGGAAAAAGCTTATCCTCTGGTCTCGTTGCTAGCCAGGTGATGGCTGCAAGCTGGCAGTTGCTGAAGATGGAGTCATAGTCGCCGATGCCGTATGTATCCGCATCGTTGGTGCCAATGAGAATGGAATACACAGCGCCGGAACTGGGCGAAAACGCCACACGGTTGGGTGTGATCTGGCGGGGAAACACGTCGCACGCCATGTCTCCTCCGATGGCGTAGTTGTTTCCCGTCCAGTGGCGCGAGTAGGCGATGAGTGCGGGATAGGACTGCGTGGTGGGAGAACTCAGGTAGGCGCCGTAGGTGATGGAATCGCCGACGGCAACATAGGCATGCACAGGGTACGTGGCCAAAGGTCCATTGGGCGCGATAAGCGTTGGTGGTAAACCACAGGAGCAAAGCAGCAAAAGGCCAGTCAATACAACAATGCCTGAACTACGCAAGAAGGCCATGAACCGAGAAATCCTAAAAGTCCCGAGGGGGAAGACGAGTAGCCGGGTGGTACTGATTACGTTATCAGCATTTTATTGCGGCTTTTATTGGGTGGGGATTCTCAGGCCGAAAGCGTAGATGGTGTTGTCGGCGGTGGCGAAGGTGATTTGGCCGGGGCTGAAGCTTAGGTTGCTAGTGGTTACGGGGCTGGTGATCTGGGTGCCGCTGTTCCAGAGGGGTTTGCCGGTGGTGGCATCGAGGGCGTAGAGGGTGGCGTTGGTTTTGTGGGTGCCTTTGCTTAGGACGAAGACGACTCCGCTGATGGTTATGGGGGCGGATGGTGTGTTGATGGGGGCGGAGGTCCATGCCGGTTCGAGCGCGGTGTTGGTCAGTTTGTAGGCGTGGATGCTGCCGGGTTGTGCGTTGGTGTCTGCTGCCAGCAGGTAGCGTGTGCCTTCGGACTCGAAGGTGGTGAGGGCGTTGGGTTTGAAGTTGGACTCGGATGCGGTGGTGATGTCTGGTGTGCCTGCTGCTGCGGTGGCGGAGAGGATGTGGATGCGGCCATCGGCGGTGGTGATGGCGAGTTGTTCTTTGCTGGACTCGTCGCGGAAGATGACGGGTTGCGAGGTGAAGGTGGTGCCTGATGGGGCCGGGATGTCGAGGCGATGCGTCAGGGTTTTCGGTTCGAGTTGCGCGATGGCTTTTGGCGTGGCGACGTTGAGGATGCCGGACTCAGTGAACGCCGGGATGCCTACGATGGGGCCGGTGCTTGATTGCCACTTGGTTGGCGCTGGTTGCGGTGAGTTGGGGTCCATGCCGGAGACGACGGGGTGTGAGACGTCGAGGGCGTAGACGGAGTCGGATGCTGGGCCGCAGTTGTTGGCGGTGCTGGCGTAGATGATGTCGTCGACATCGATGAGTGAAGCTACGCCGGTGCCTGCGGGCAGGAATGGTGCGGGCTTGTGCAGTTCTTTGAAGCTGCCCTGGCTGATGCCGTGCAGGACGCCGTCGGTCGTTACGTAGAAGAGTGGCTGCGAGCCTTTGTACAGGCCGGTGCCGGGGGCTGGGCCTGTGCGGACGGGACCTGTGATGGGTTTGTTGTCTGCAGGGATACCGCCGGGGCCGGATGCTCCACCGATGGCTGGGCCGTTGGGTGCGGGAGCGTTGGCTGGCGCGGGCGTTTGTGTGGAGGCCGGTGCTGGAACAGGCGCTGCTACGGGACGAGCGCGGCTGACCTCGCCGAGATTTACGCCTGCTCCCGGAGCGGAGACGGAGGAGTGGTAGCCACCTTTGCGACCTGTGCCGGTGACGGGTGGTGGGACGAGTGGGGTGAGTCGTCCGATGGGGCCTGCGAGTGCTGCGGGACAGGCTTTGGCCGTGCTGGTGAAGTGTTTGTCGAAGTAGGTGCGGCCAAGGTCGTAATCGACGGAGAAGATGGCGTTGGTGCCGCCGACTACGGTTAAGGCTTTGAAGCCGGTGTAGGCGATGAAGGTGTTTACCTGAACTGGTTCAGAGAGTGATGTTGTCGAGTTCTTCACTGGGACTTTCCAGAGGAGTTGGAAGTCCTTTGCGGTTTCGGGTGTGATCTGGACGTCGGCTGGGACGGAGCGTGAACGTTGCGCGTCCATGGCGGAGGTGGTCCATTCAGGGCCGGTGCGCGAGAACTGGGCGTGTGCTGTGCCTGCGATGGTTGCAGCGAGGAGGATGCCTGAGAAGGTTTTCATTTGGCGACTCCGAAGCAGTAGAGGTCACCCTGGAAGGTGGTGATGTAGGCGCGGCCGTTGGCTACGGAGATGGAGGTGAAGTGGTTCCAGCCCTGGATCTGTGTGCCGCTGTCCCAGAGTTTTTTGCCGGTGGTGGCGTCGAAGGCGTAGAGCACGGCGCGGCGTGAGTGCTGGATGCGCACCGCTGACTGCATGGATGTGGGTATTTGCGGCAACGGCGGTGGGGGTGGTTCGTTCCATGCCTGATCGACGCGAGCTTGCGCGGCGTCTTCACCGGATGCGTACGCGAAGACGATGCCGTTGGCGATGATGGCGGTTTCGCCGTTGTCGATGTCTTCACTGATCCATGCGGGATCGAGTGACCACTTGCCGTTGCGTTCGTTCACCTTGAAAGTGGCGAGGCCGCCGCGCTTGTTGCGTTCTTTGGTCTTGCTGTTTGTGCCGTTGTCGATGGGCGCGTGGAAGGCAGGATTGATGGGGCCGTAGAACGGGACGGTGAGCCATGTCTGGCCCTGCGCGTCGTTCCATGTGCTCATGGCGCCCCACACGCCTTCATTGGCGTAGTTGGATTGCACGTTGCAGATGAGCGGTGTGCTGTAAAGCGAAGTACGGTGATCGTCGCCGCCTAGTTCGTCGCGATCGAGGAGCCAGACGCGGCACTCTTTCGATGTGCCTACGAGGAGATGACGGCCCTTGCTATCGAAGGCTACAGGCGTGACGTTGATGTCGAGGTCGCGCTTAAACATGTAGTCAGCGTTGGGCGGTGAGAAGTAATCCTGCAGGCGCAGTTCTTTGCCGCCATTGAGATGAAGGCCCACGATGCCGTTGCCGAAGTGACCTGCTTCAGGGTTCCATTCGCCGTCGCCGGTGCCCATGTAGCCCACGTCCTGCGGGGAGACGGAGACACCGCGACGACCCCAGAGACCGCCGCCGGTGGGGACGAAGAGGCTGCTCTTCTTTGTGGCGATGTCGTACGAGAAGAAGGTGAACGCAACGCCGCCGCAGCCCTGCGAGACGGAGGTGTAGACCACGCCGTCCTTGATGTTGAGTGCGTAAGGCTTGGCGTTTGGCGGGAGCCACTTCTGCGGGGCTTCGACGTCTTTGCCGGTGGCGGGGTCGATGGTGAGCAAGCGGCCGTCCCAGCCGACGGCGTAGACGATGTAGTGACCGTCGCTACTTTTCGTCATGGCTGGCATGGCGGTTTGGCCGCCGGGGCAGAGTGTGCCTGCGGGACGCGCGTTTGGCGGTGGCGTGTACGCGCTGTCGAAATGCCGATGCCAGAGCTGCTTGCCGGTGGCGAGATCAATGCCCCAGAGATCGTCAGAGATGCCAGCCATGATGCCGATCTGCTTTACGCCGTCTGCGGTTTGCACCTGCGAGGCGATGAGTGGAGGAAAGAGGTTGTGCATCTCGCGGGTGGGAGTGTCGACGTGGAGCTTCCAGAGGAGGTGCGCCTGCGCGACGTTGTCTTTGGTGAAAAGCGTTTCGCCCTGGAGTTGGCCCGTGCGACCGTTGTCGACGCCTTCGGTGAGGTAGTCGGTGGTTTGGGCCTTTGTCGCGAGACTGCATGCGAGAAGGAAAAGCGTTCCGGCGTGGCGAAGGTTCACTGCGGCCTCTGGGAGCTGAATCGTTTCAGAAAAAGAGGCTACCGGGGCGGTGAGGGCTAGTCAATCGGTGTTAGGATTCGGGCGTGATGCGGCGTTCTCTTCTCTTTGGTTGCGTTCTTGGTTTTGTGGGTGGAACTGCTGTGGCGCAGTTGCCAGCGGGGCATGATGCGGCGCTGGTGCAGAAGAAATGCACGGTGTGCCACGATGCGGATCGTGTGATGAGCCAGCGGCAGGATGCCGATGGATGGCAGACGACCGTGAACAAGATGAAGGCTCTGGGTGCGCAGATTGATGCGGCGGAGCAGAAGAAGATTGTGGCGTACCTGGCCGCTGCGTTTCCTGCGGAGATGGGGACGAAGCTGAATATCAACCAGGCTTCGCAGGTGGAGCTGGAGGCCGCGTTTTCACTGCGTCGGAAGGACGCTGCTGCGGTGGTGAAGTATCGGGAGCAGGTGGGTGGTTTCAAGTCGATTGATGACTTGAAGAAGGCTCCGGGGATGGATGCGAAGAAGGTGGATGAGAAGAAGGCGGACCTTACAGTTTAGTTTTCGGTCGCCTTCTTTTGCATCGTTGTTTATGCGTCGTTGCGCTTACTGAATTTCGACAACAACCTTGCCTTTGCTGCCAGCCGCTACGCTGGCGTAGGCCTCTGCGATGTTGCTGGTGGTGAACACTTGCTCGCTTACGAGCGGGCGGAGTAATCCCTTGTCGGCTAGTTCTGTGATGTGTGACAGAATCTCGCCGTGATGGGCGCGGCCCCGGCCTGTTTGCAGAGGCATGAGGGTGAAGACGCCGGAGTATGTTGCTCCTCGGAATGACAGTGGCGCGAGGGCGTGTGTTCCCCAACCGAGACAACTGACGACGTGGCCGGTGTAGAACTTTGCGACGGTGAAGGAGTCGTCGAGCGTTTTGCCGCCGAGCGTGTCGTAGATGATGTCGAAGCCTTCGCCTGCGGTGAGTTCTTCGAGATACTGCGCGGCGGTCTTCTCGTTGTAGTCGATGGGTGTGGCTCCGTACGACTCGACGAGATGCGATTTTTCTTTGGAGACGGTGGCGAATACGTTCGCGCCGTAGGCCTTTGCGATCTGCACTACGAGATGGCCTACTCCGCCTGCGCCTGCTTGTACGAGGACACTCTTCCCTGCTGAAACATTGGCTCGATCGACGAGTCCTTCCCATGCGGTGATTGCATTCAAGGGCAGCGATGCTGCTTCACGCATGGTGAGGTTTTTGGATTTGTGCGCGAGGAGATCCGCGTCCGCGAGGATGTATTCGGCTAGCGTGCCCTGTTGTCCGCCGACGCCGCCGACCATTCCATACACTTCGTCTGCTGGTTTGAATTTTGTGATGCCGGGGCCGACTGCGACGACGGTGCCTGCCATGTCTAAACCGAGCACGGATGGGAGCGGCTGCTTTGCGTGGCCTGCTTTGCCGGAACGGATTTTTGTGTCGAGCACGGCGACGCCGCTTGCGCTGATCTTGACCAACACCTGACCTGCTTGCGGTTCGGGTGTTGTGATTTCGGTTTCAATAAAGTCGCCGTCTTCTTGCTGCACCATCCAAACGCGATGCTTCATTGGTTCTCCTGTGGGTTCCTGTTTCCACTATGCACTGGATGCAAAAGAAAAGGCCCGCTTTCGCGGGCCTTTCTGGTTTTCGTTGCATTTGGAGGCTAACGAAAGTTGAGTTAGAGGCCGAAGCAATAGACGTTGCCGTCGTAGCTGCTCATGTAGACCTTGCCGTTGGCTACGGTGATGCCGGTGAAGTGGTTGAAGGTGGTGATGGTGTCCTTCGAGGACCACAGTTCCTTGCCGGTTTCAGCGTCTAGGGCGTAGATCGTGACGTGGTTGGACAGAGCGGCGCGGTTAGACGAGTCGAAGTTCAGGCCGATGTCAGGCCAGACCTGCTGCGTGTCGTCGCCCGAACCCCAGGTGTAGACAACACCGTTGGCAATGATGGGCGGTTCGCCACGGAACATGTCACGCGAAACCCACACTGGCTTGTAGACGGGCTTGCCGCCTTCTTCCACCAGTTTGAATGCGCCTACGCCGCCTTCCTTGGTGACAGGCGTGTTCTCGATGGGGAACTTGAACTGTGAGTGCTTCGGTCCCCAGAAAGGAACGAGTACCCAGCGTGTGCCAGCCTTGTCTTCCCACGAGGAGACGGCTCCCCACGATCCGGCGGAGGCGAAGTCGACTGCCTCATTGCAGATGTAGGGCGTCTTGATGAAGGGTTCGTGGTGGTCTGCCGTGCCGCCCGGGTTCTGCGGATCGAGGAGGTACAGGCGGCATTCCTTACCGGAGGCAGCCATGTATTCCTTGCCCTTGAAGGTGAAGGCGGTTGGCGTGTTGTTGGGGTCAAGGTCGCGACGACGGAGCCAGTCCCAGTTGGTGGGCGTGAACCAGTCTTTGACCTGCCAGTTGCCGTCCTTCAGGTGGAAGCCGACGACGGAGTTGCCGAGGACGAGGTTGTTGGGGTTCGACGGGTTGTAAATGCCGTCGCCGGTGGTGGTCCAGACGGTGCCGTCAGAGGTGATGACGGGACCACGGCGACCCCAGAGACCGCCGCCACCGCCGAAGCCCTTGGAGGTGGTTACCTTGCCGTAGTCAGGGCCGGGCGTAACGACAGCGGAGAAGATGCCGCCGCGGCCTGCCCAGATGATGCTGCCTTTGTAGAGCTGCAGGGCGAACTTGCTGGTGGAGCCGCCCTTGATGGGTTCCTGGATGTCTTCGCCGGTGACGTTGGAGAGCGTGTGCAGATTGCCGCCGCCGTCAATGACGTAGATGGGACGAACGCCCTTGGCATCGGGTTCGCCGATGACGGGAACGTCGGTGGAGCCGCCGGGGTTGAGGAAGTTGTAGTGACGGGTGTCGGTTGGCTGCGCGGGCATCTGACGCGGCTGGCCGTCAGGACCCATGCGGACTTCCGGCTTGGGCGGCGTGTACTTGAAGTGATGTTCGAAGAAGGGCTTGCCGGACTTCGCGTCGAAGGCGTAGAGCGTGTCGCCGACGCCGAGGATGTAGACGATCTCCTTCGGGCCTTCGGCAGTGGGTACGTTCTGGACGACGAGCGGATCCATGAGGGTGTGGAGGCCCTGCGGATAGACGTCGGTCTTGGTCTTCCAAAGGAGCTTCAGCTTGCCGACGTTGGTCTTGGTGAGGATGTGCTCATCCTTGTTCCAGCCGGAGCGTTCGACGTCGCCGCCGGACATGAGCCAGTTGCCGTTCTGCGCTACGGCCATGCCGCAACCGAGGACGACTGTAGCGATCGCGGAGAGCGTTTTGAGTTTGGTGGTGTTGAACATTAGCGCTCCTCTGGAATGCCGAACTGCAGCAGGGTGTTGTCGTGGGCGGTGACGTAGATGTGGCCGTTGGCGGCGGCGAGCGGCGTGTTGACGTACGACGTGATGGCTGCGCCGCTATTAAAGACTTCTGCGCCGGTGGCGAGATTGAAGATGGTCAGCTTTGCTGGCTTCGCTTCCTTCTCCACTTCGGCAACGGTCTTGAGTTTGCCGCTGGCATTGGTGAGGCTGGGCAGGCCCGAGCTTACGCCAGCGACCAGACCGCCGATGCTGACGGGGCCAACGGGGGCGAGCATGTCTCCCGAAGTCCATGCCGGAACGAGCTTGGCGCGACCTGAGGAGGCGTCAAACTTGAATGCGACGATGGCGCCGTGGGTAATGGGGCCCTTGGAGCCGGGGAACGTGGTGGCCAGCGGGCCGTGGACGGAGGCCAGGATGTAGCGAGTCTTGGTCTTCTCGTCGACTGCGGTGGCGAAGTGACCGGAAATGCCGGCGCCACTGCCCGGCTTTACGAGAGCTTCCGAAGCGAAGAGCGGCGAGTGGTGGTCGCTGCCGCCGGGAGCCGAAGCATCCAGCAGATAGACGTGACCGGAACGATCGCCTGCGAGGATGTAGTCCTTGCCACCTTCAGTGAAGACGGCGGGCGTTACGCCTGGGTCGCCCGGGTGGAAGGCGGGTTCGGCTGCGGGCGTGAACCAGTCTTTGACGGTGAGGGTTGCGGCATCAAGCTTCAGGACCGTGTCCGAGTATCCGCCTGCTACGTCGCCTTTGCCGGTGGGAACGGTGCCGTAGACGAATTCACCCTTGAGGTCGATGGCGGTGCCACCGGCTCCAGCGAAGCCTTCGCCGTTGGTGAGGAAGCTGACAGGCTCTGACCACTTGGGCTGCGTCTTGAATGGCTTGTCCGGCTCGTTCTCAATGGTGGGCGGGGTGAAGGTGGAGGCGTACAGGCCGTTGGCTGTGCCGTTGCAACCGTTGATGGTAGCTGCGATGAAGGTGTCTTTCGCGCTGATGTTCAGGGCCGAGATGTTGGCACCGGCGGGCGCGAGTTTCTGCGACGGAACCCAGCTATTGTTGGAGTCCTGCTGACGCATGGTGTAGACGTGGCCGTCTTCACCGATGTTCCAGAGGAAGCCGAGGCGACCGAAACCACCGCCGCCGCCGAAGCGGGAGACGCTGGAGAGTCCTGCGAGGACGGGTGCCGCGGTGACGCCGCCGGGGCACAGAACGGTGGGCGCGCTGGCCTTCACGGTTTCCTTGCCTGGGGTGGTGCTGGCGGTCTTGAACTCATAGTTCAGGTCGGCGTCGTTCTGGTAGGTGGTGCCGCCAGCGGAGCCGGTCCAGAGGAACTCATGAAAGCCGGTGTAGCCGATGACCTGGGAGATGTCGATGGTGGAGGTGATGGAGTTAAGGCCCATCGCCTTCACAGCCGCGAACTTGTGCTTGTAGAGCAGCACGATTTTGCTGGCGGTCTCGGGAGACAGATGGGTGTCCTGCTGAGCCCAGCCGTCGCGTTGAGGATTACCGGCCACGGTAGGCCAGTTGGCTGCCCATAGGCAGGCGCAGGAACTGGCCGCAACGCAAAGCGACCAGAGAGCTTGTTTCCGCATGCAGAGACCTCACTCAATTACTGAAAAGTACATGTCCGTTGAAGCGTTTTGAGACGTCTCACAACGGTCTTTAAAAAACTGCTTCCGACAGGCCAATCTGGTGGTGCGTTAAGAGAAACGCGTCCCTATGGTCTTCAGTTGGAAGCGAACTGTTTATTCCATTCGCGGTGAGGCGTTGTCAAGAGCTTGTTTTGGGGTGTGATTACAGCCGGGATTCGTGACCGGAAGGGACGGGTGCAGGAACGAGACACGGAAAAGACCGAGCGAATGGCAGAGGTGAGCCGTCTTCTCTTGTGCATGCCTGTTGTTTATATGGTCCCTGGAACAGGGATGCGCTACGAAAGTGAGGTTTTGTGAGAAAGCTCTTGTTTCTTCTGCTTTTAACAGCGGGAGTTGCCGCCGCACAACTGCAGCAATTCAAGACTGTCGATTCGCCTCAGCCTGACGAGAACATCGATCAACCTTGCCGCTACGAGGCATCCTTCCCCGCCGGGAACAAGCCGGTGAAGGCGGCATGGGTTACATACGATCGAGGACCCGACATCACCGCGTTCTACTTCGATCCGGATGTGCTTGCTTTTGCGGCGAAGAACGATCTGGCGATGGTACTGGCTCACCAATGTCCAGCGACGCGAACGCCCGAGAAGGGCGAAATGGACATGTATCCCGAGCACGGTCTCGGGAGGTCGCTTTTCACCGCGCTTCACTCGCTCGGGGATGAGAGTGGGCATCCTGAGTTGGCGCAGGCCAAACTCATCGTCCTGGGGTTTTCCGGCACAGGCGCTTACTTCGGTCATTTTGTGGCGTATGCGCCGAAGCGTGTCCTGGCTGCGATTCTTACCAACCCCGGGCAAAGCGATCCTGACAACATTGACAAGATCAAGCTCGACGAAGATGGAGTGGCTGTGCCCGAACTCATCATCGCGGGCGGGCGGGACAACGTTGGCGGCGTGCTGAAGCCATACGCATTCTATGACCACCACCGCAGCGAAGGAGCGCCCTGGGTCTACCTGGTGCAGAACAACATCCCTCATTGCTGCATCAACAACACACGGGCTTTCATGCTCCATTGGCTCCAAGCGGTCATAGACCAGAGAAAACCTGACCCGCAACGACCTTTGTTGCCGATGGACCTCAAGTCCGGCTGGTACGGCTCCATTCAGCCATGCCCGACGCCATACAAGGACCATTGGGGGTTGCCTCTTTGGAATGTTTGCGAGGCGCACATTGAGCGCGCCGGGAAAACTTTGCCTAACAAAGAAATGCCTTCCGGTTACTTTCCGACAGAGGCCCTGGCACGCGAATGGCTAGCGTTTATCAAGCTGCCAGATCATCCAAAGACATCCTTCTCACGACCGAGCGACCCTAACTTTGGAGACCCAACCAAACTCAACCCTTAAATAGCGTGGACCGCGTTTCGCTACGACGGCTGGGTATCATCAGGGGATGGCCTGGTTGTTGCTTCTGGATACGTGTGGCGAAGGCGGCGGTGTTGGGCTGGCGCGTGTGGATGGGGCGACAGCTGCGCTGGTTGCCGAGCGTTCGTTGCCGGGGCGGGAGACTCAGGAGCGCCTGATGGTGGCTCTGGATGAAGTCTTTGGCGAGGCTGGCGTTACGGGTTCGGAGTTGGATGCCATTGCCGTGGTGCATGGGCCGGGGTCGTTTACCGGAGTTCGCATTGGGCTGGCGGCGGCGAAGGGGTTGGCGGATGCACTGGATGTGCCGTTGATTGCGATTTCGCGGCTGGAGTCGCTGGCTTCGCGATGGTTTGTGGAGTGCGACCCGGAATCATTGAATGAAACAGTGCAGGCCTGGCTGGATGCCGGTCGTGGCGATGTGTTTGTGGGGCGGTATCGCGGCAGTGTGTGCGAAGAGGAAGTGATGCTGCCGGGAGCGGCCGCTGTCGCTCGCGTGGGCGATGCGCCGGTGGTGGTGATGGAGGATCGGCTGGCGGAGTTGTTGTCGCGGGCGTTGCGGGTGAGCCCGGTGGGCGTTCGCGAGGCGTTGGGGATTGCCTTGCGCAAGTACGTGGCTGGCGAGTTTGCGGACACGGCACTGCTGGATGCGAACTATCTGCGGGTGCCGGATGCAGAGCTGGCGTTGCGGGCGCGACAGTGCGGGTAATGGTGCGCGCGGCTACGGCCGATGAGTTACAGCAGGTGTATGAGATCGCTCTGGCGAATCCTTCTGCACCGCAATGGACACCGGCGCAGTTTGGAGAAATTCTGTCGCCCGGCGAAAGCTCGGTGACGCGGGAATTGCTTGTAGCTATGGGAGATACGGCGGTGATAGGATTCGCCGTGATCTCCGCAGTGACAATTGTGTATCCGGTTGAAGCGGAGCTGGAGAGCATTGCCGTGGCTCCGGAATGGCACAGGCAGGGCGTGGGCAGTGCGTTGATGCAGGAAGTGTTGCGGTGGGCTGAATCTGTGGGCGCTGCGGAGTTGCGATTGGAAGTTCGTGTGAGCAACACCGGTGCTCAAAAATTGTATGAAGAGAGTGGCTTCCACTCCAGCGGAATGCGTCCAAGATATTACGCAAACCCCGTGGAAGATGCGGTTTGTATGATTCGCGGAACCAACGTCACAAAAGTGTAAGAGAGCCTAACTTCCGTACGGGAATCCGACGGCATAGGTATCATGGAGCAGTATGGTTCGTGATGGTATTTTCTACGCGCTTGGCCTAATCGTGGTCGCGCTTATCCTTTGGCGATTGACAGGATCTATTGGCATCAGCCTGATTCCAATACTGCTAGCGGTTTTCTTCTTGTGGTTTTTCCGCGATCCCGCGCGCCGCATTCCAACCGGACCGGGTGAGATTGTGTCGCCTGCCGATGGCAAGGTGACCGAGGCGGAGTGGATTGAGACGCCGGATGGCAGCCGCCTGCGGCTGAGCATCTTTCTGAACGTGTTTGATGTTCACGTGAATCGGTCGCCGATTGAAGGCACCGTGAAGCTGGTGAACTATAAGACCGGCCTCTATCTGAACGCGATGCGTGCGGACAGCAACGTGTTGAATGAACAGAACGTTGTGGTGATTGAGAACGAGAACTGCTCGATCCAGGTGAAGCAGATTGCCGGATTGCTGGCACGCCGCATTGTGTGCTGGGTGAAGCCGGGCGATACGTTGCAGCGTGGCGAGCGTTTTGGATTGATCAAGTTTGGTTCACGCGTGGATATCCTGATGCCGCCAGATGCGAATCTGCAGGTGAAGCGCGACGATCGCGTGAAGGGTGGAAGCACGGTGCTGGCAGTGGTTCCGACCAGAAACACGGTGGAAGGCTAACGTGGAGCCTCGCAAGGGAGGCCGGCCAAGACGCGGGTTGTATGTATTGCCGTCGATCTTTACTGGCGGCAATATTGCTCTTGGCTTCTACGCCATTACACAAAGCATGCGAGGGACGAGCGCGGATTACGCGGCGTTTGACCATGCTGCGCTGGCGATCGCGTTTGCGTTGCCGTTCGATGCACTGGATGGCCGCATTGCGCGCATGACGAACACGGAAAGTGACTTTGGTCGCGAACTGGATTCGTTGGCCGATGTGATCACGTTTGGTGTTGCGCCTGCGATTTTGGCATACACGTGGGGCTTCCGCATGTTGCCGCAGTTGACGTATCCGAAACTGCATCAGCGCCTGATTGCGTTTGGACTGGTCGCAGCGTTTCTGTTTTTGATCTGCGGTGCATGCCGGTTGGCACGGTTCAATGTATCGATCAACCCGAAGCCGAGCAATCCGGGGCGGCCGGGGCGCAGATACTTTGTCGGCATGCCGATTCCGGCAGCCGCTGGTGTGATTGCCAGTGTGGTGCATTGCTTCAACGGGTCACCGATTGATAATCCGTGGATTGCGCTGGTGTGGCTGTGCCTGCTGCTGTTCACCGGATTCCTGATGGTGAGCCGATGGCGCTTCTGGAGCGGCAAAGAGATCACGCTGGTGGATAAGCAACCGGTGCGATTGCTGGTTCTGCTGGTGCTGATGGCGGTACTGCTGGAGGAATTCTCAGAGTATCTGCTGATCAGCATGGCACTGGCGTATATGGTCAGCGGCATGTGGGCAAGGCTGATGTATGCGGCGCAGAGCCGACGGGCGCGTCGGATGGGAATGCCACTGCCGGGTACGAATTAGTACTTCGTACCGTTTTCGAAACGCTGCGCGTTTGAGCTTCACTAATCGACGCACGACGCATACGTTTTTGCTGATAGAGTCGCGTTTGGATTCCTGGCATCTGAGAGAGATATATGGCTAAGACGAATTACCGCATTGCGGTGGTAGGCGCAGGGTCGCTGTTGGGCAAGGAAATTGGCGACGAGATCGTTGAGAGCCCGCTGGCTTCTGCTGTGACGATCCTGCTGGATAACGAAGAGGCAAGCGGCACGCTGGAGTCGATGGGCGACGAGGCCGCGTTTCTGCAGACGATGGAGTCTGCGGCGCTGGAGAACATAGACGTGGCGATCTTTGCCGATACGAAGATGCTGCGTGAGTATGCCGGTACGGCGCGTGCCATGGGTGCGGCTGTGGTCGACGCGACAGGCACGGATACAGAGGCGCCGGTTCGGTTGCCACTGTTGCCCGATGCTGCTCCGCTGGATCTGGAGGCGGCGCAGGTGCGTGTGGCGCATCCGGTGACGACGATGTTGGCGCTGGCGTTGTTGCAGGCGGGGCGCGTGGCCTCGGTGAAGGCGGCGTATGCCACGGTGTTGCAGCCTGCGAGTGAGAATGGGCGCGCATCGCTGGATGAGTTGCAGCAGCAGAGCATTAATCTGTTGAACTTCCAGTCGGCACCGACCGAGGAGTTTGATACGCAGGTGGCGTTTAACCTGCTGCCCGCGCTGGGTGAGAGCGCGAAGAATCCGCTGGCGAAGACAGAAGAGCGCGTGGTGCGCGAGTTGCACTCGCTGCTGCCGGGCGGCCCCGTGCCAGTGCTGCAGTGGTTGCAGGCACCGGTGTTCCACGGATTTTCGGTATCGCTGTTTGTGGAGTTCGCACAGCCGGTGACGCTGGAGGCGTTGAGCGCGGCAATGACTTCCGAATCGATGGACCTGGTCAGCGAAGAGGGTGATCCGCCGAGCAATCTTTCGTCTGCCGGACAGGGGCAGGTGCTGGTGCAGGTAAAGGGCGAGGGGACTCGCTATGCGGTGTGGATGGCTGCGGACAATCTGAAGCTGACCGCGAGAACCGCCGTGGCGTGTGCGCTGGAACTGACGCGGTTACGACCGCTGGGCAAGGTGCAGTAAGAAAATTGCTACAGACATGCGAAAGCCCCGGATGCCGGGGCTTTTTGCTGTTTCATGATCCTCGTCCGCGTTAGCGAATGACGGGATGAAAGAAGATGAGGCAAAGAACGCCCACTACGCCGAGGCTGATAATAAACGGCTGCCAGAGGCGGTCCGGTAGGGACAGTTCTTCGTGATGGTGGTCGCTCATGAGATCTCCTTCGGGAACACTTTATATCGTACCCGATTTGTGGGCGGGCTTCGTACGCGTCATTTGAGTACGAAGCCCTTTTGCGGGCGATATTCGCGTTAGCTCTTGATGAATGCCAGGAGGTCCGGGTTGAGGACATCTGCGTGCACGGTCAACATGCCGTGCGGGAATCCGTCGTAAAGCTTCAGTGTGCTGTTCTGCAGCAGCTTTGCGGAAAGCGGGCCGGCGTCCTTGTAGGGAACGATCTGGTCATCTGTACCGTGCAAAACGAGTGTGGGCACGGTGATGGCCTTCAGGTCTTCGGTGAAGTCGGTTTCCGAGAAGGCCTTGATGCAGTCATAGTGCGCCTTCGCGCCGCCCATCATGCCCTGACGCCACCAGTTGTGGACTACAGCGTCGATCGTCTTGACGCCTTCGCGATTGAAACCATAGAAGGGACCGGAAGCTACGTCCTGGTAAAACTGCGCGCGGTTTGCGGCCAGTGCTGTACGCAACTGATCGAAGGCTTCGATGGGCAGGCCGCCGGGGTTGCTGTCAGACTTGACCATGATGGGCGGCACAGCGCTGACGAGAGCAGCCTTTGCCACGCGGCCGGGCTTGGAACGCGCCACGTAACGGGCGACTTCGCCACCGCCAGTGGAGTGGCCGATGTGCACCGCGTTCTTCAGGTCGAGAGCATCGGTGAGGGCGATCAGGTCTGCCGCATAGGTGTCCATGTCGTTACCGTCCCATGTCTGCGTGGAGCGGCCGTGGCCACGGCGATCATGAGCGATGACGCGGAATCCCTTGTCGAGGAAGTAGAGCATCTGGGTGTCCCAGTCGTCCGCGCTGAGAGGCCATCCGTGATGGAAGACGATGGGCTGTGCGTCCTTCGGGCCCCAGTCCTTGAAGTAAATGCTGACTCCGTCCTGCGTGGTGATCGTATCCATGGCGTTCATCTCCTTGTGATCGGTTAGAAAGAAGAGCATTGTGCCGCATTGAGGGCAGCGGTAGGGATCGCTTCTGGCAAGAGAATGACGCATCGGTTGCGCAACAGCCACAATCGATACATCCCTGCCGAGCATACCGAATGCGAATGAATAAGGTGTATCTGAAACTGCGCTAACCCGGAATATCGCTTTGGCCCGATGCGCCCTATGCTCGCGTGTCGCAGATTGGCAAAGCTCGCCAGGCGACGCATATGTCGCTTCCCGCGAAGTCAATCGCGTAGAGTAAACTTCCGTCTTGGAGGCGAATGTGAACCGGAACCCAATGCGATGGACCGTACTACCCGTGCTGCTTGGGGTCGCCACCACGCTCACCGCCGCTCAGCCCACGCCCTTCACGAACCAGTCGAAGCCGATGAAGGCGCACGTTCGCATTCTGGCTGTCAGCAGTTCGTCACACCAGAGCTTTGCGGGAGACCAGGACACCTACCTGGCTGACGTCAGCACCAAGGACAACGAGCACCAGTTTGTGAAGCTGGTTGACCAGTACCCCGGCTTTGGCCTGCCCATTCGTCCGGACCTGCTCCGTAATCAGCAGGTCTTCGAGATGGAAGTGACACGCGAACCGGAGTGCGATGCGCACGCCTCAGACATCTATCTTCGTCCGAGCGACTCGGTCCTCTACGACGGCAGCGTCCGCGACACGCTGAACACGCATGCCGCAGACGCGATTCCCTGCTACAAGACTCTGCACCAGACGATCAAGCTGGCCAAGAAGTAGCTTTAGCTACTTGCGGAACAGCTTCAGATCAATTCCTGCAGCCATCGCTGTGTAACCTGCGTCGGAAGGATGCAGGTGGTCGCCTGAGTCGTATTTCGGGTTGAACTGCAGCGGATGTTGCGGATCAGCAATGATCTTGTCGAAGTCGATGACACCGTCAAACAGCTTGCTGGTGCGGAAGAACGTGTTCACGTGTTCCCGGATCTGTTCGCCGTCTTCGCTGTAGTACTTCGCGCCTTGATCCGGCGTCATTGTCGCGGCGATGATCTTCAGGCCTGCGGCATGCGCCTTGTTGGCTAGTGTCGTATAGGCGTCGAGCATTTCTTTCTCGGTGATGGCGTCCACCGGCGCACGATGCATGTTGCCAATGTCGTTGATGCCGTCGAGGAGTACGACATACTTTGCACCGGGCTGCTTTACGACGTCGCGGTCAAAGCGATCGAGCGCGCTGGGGCCTGCGCCAAACTTGAGCACGCGGTTGCCGCTGATGCCGACGTTGAGAATGCCGAGTCGCTTGGTCTTCTTGTTGGCTGCGAGGAGTGGAGCTAGCTGATCAGGCCAGCGGCGATTTGTATCTGGAGTGGAGCGCGCGCCGTCGGTGATGGAGTCGCCGATGGTGACGATCGCGGCGGAGTGGCCCTCCTTATTCACCTCAACGTTCTTGAGGAAGTACCAGGAGCTGGTTTTGATGACACCGGGAGCGGCGGCGGTCTTGGTGTCTGCTCCGGGCTGGGGCTTCACGATGGGTTCCTGCACCGGCGATTCGCTGCGCGACAGGCTGCGCACGGGGGCGGACACGTCCGGGGGCTGAATGCCGGGAGGGACGGCTGCGGGTGTCTCAAACTCCGGCGCTGCCACGTCGCCGCCGGGAGCAAACCAGGTGGTCGTCATGCCGAGTGCGTGGTAGGTGATGGTGGGCATGGTCTGTGCCGGAATGGATGTCGTGATCACGACGTCGGAGAAGATAGGCACCGTCTCCTTGACGGCATCGGAGTAGGCAAACTGGCCGGGAGCGATGGTGATTTCGGGGCTGCCCGCGAAGGTGAGCGCCTTATCGGTTGCGGGCAGAATTCTTGATCCCGCAGCCAGAAACGCCACGTGTGCGGCGCGGATATGTAGCGGCGTGGTGCCGAACTCGTTGGTGAATGCGACGCGCAGGCGTTTGCCGCCCTGGCTGATGTGCACGACCTGCCGGACGGCTACATCGTCATAGCCCAGCGGCAGCTTCGCCTTGTCAGACGGCTGCGTGAGCGGCATGGCCGCGCTGGTCCAGGTGCCCACCCAGTCTGAGTCTTTCTGAGCAAATCCTGCGGCGGGAAGAAGGGAGGCCAGGACACACAACGGCACAGCAAAGGAAAGTCGCATGGGCGGAATTGTATTTGGTCGCAGCTACCGGCGGTCGAGGGATTGCCCAGGTAGGTTCCCGCAGACCATTGTTTCCGTGCGAATGCCGCATCACAGCACTGTAAGATGGCCGCAGGCGATTCTCCGCGGCCCTGCTCAGGCATGCGGAAGCTTCAAAAGAATGGCGGCGCGGTTGCTGCAGTCCTCGATGACGAGGACGACGTGGCGGCGCGTCCCGGGCCAGTCCCCTTCCGCCGACCAGCGGTCGAATCGGTGCGTCCGCGTCGTGAGATGGTGGACGACTTCACGGAAGACGCCGATACGGAAGCGTTCCTGCGCGCCAGTGGGCGCAATCGTCGCATTCGCCGTGGTCTGATCCCCAAGACTCGTAATGGATGGATCATTGCGGGCGTGTCTGTTGGCCTGTCGCTGGCTGCTGTCGCCGCGGGTTGCTATACCGCGATGCGCTACATGACGACGAGCGATACCTTCCGCATCACTTCGTCGCAGCAGATGGAATTGGATGGCAACAGCCACCTTTCGCGCGCACAGATGCTCAGCGTCTTTGGTGAGGATGTGGATCGCAATATCTTCCACGTTCCTTTGCAGGAGCGGCGCGCGCAGTTGGAGCAGATGCCCTGGGTGGAGCATGCAACGGTGATGCGACTGCTGCCGAATCGTTTGCGTGTGCATGTGACAGAACGCGTTCCCGTGGCGTATCTGCGGCAGGGTGGAGACATTGGCCTGATTGATGCCAGCGGTGTGGTTCTGGATATTCCACCGGATGCTCCGGGCAACTCGCGTTATACGTTCCCCGTGATCACGGGAATTAAAACGGCGGATGCAGCAACGTCGCGCCAGCAGAAGATGCAGCTTTTTGCGGCATTTCTGAAGGATCTGGATTCGGATGGCAAGAACACGTCGTCGCAATTAAGCGAAGTGGACTTGTCCGACCCTGAGGATGTGAAGGCGCTGATTCCCTACAGCAATCAGGACGTGATGGTGCACTTTGGCACGCAGGACTTCCTGAAGCGCTTCCATAAGTTTCAGGAACACATTGCTGAGTGGCACACCACGTATCCGCGTTTGAGCGGTGTGGACATGCGCTACGAACGGCAAGTGGTGCTGCAGATGCCGGCCAAGGATTCCACCGTGGTCAGTGGGCCTGCGGCTGTTGACGCTACCGTTGCACAGAATCCTGCGCCCTCGCAGAAGAGTGCACCAGTTCAATTGGCGAAAGCCAGCGCACCTGTGAAGACGCCCGCTCCTGTGACGAAGGTTAACGTTCCAGTGAAGGCTCCTGCTCCTGCGGCGAAAACGGTGGCGGTGAACACGCCTGCACGGCCAACGGCGCCTGCTGCGCATAAGCCGTCGACCAAGGCACAAGAAAAGGAAGCCGCAACGCGTAAACGAGTGGAAGCGATTAAGGCCTGGATGGCTAAGCGGGAGAAGGCTCGTAGCGCTGCGAAGGCAACGGCAAAGGCTGAGTAGTCGTCAGGGTGGATACCCCCTCCTGTAAAAGCCAAAAGGGGTTGCAACACCGCAGTATCATGCACGAAGGAGTCGTGGCGTTCTGTGAAAGAGAAGAACGACAATCTGATCACCGTACTGGACGCCGGTAGCCAGAAGAGCTGTGTGCTGGTGGCGGAGTTGCAGGACGGCGTGCTGCGTTATCGCGGCCACGGGATTGAACGCTCCAAAGGTATGCGCAAAGGACTGATTGCGGAGCTTGGCCCTGCGGCCGACGCCATCAATCGTGCTGCACTGACAGCGGAACGCATGACGCGCATTGGGATTGAAACAGCCGTGGTGGGCATTGGCGGCACGCATGTGAAGGGCATCAATTCACGCGGCGGTATCTCGATGGGTAGCCGCATGCGCGAGATTACGCGCGAAGAAGTTCGCGCCGCGGTGGATCGTGCACGTTCGGTCGCGCTGCCCGCAGACCGCGAGATTCTGCACCTGTTGCCGCAGGAATTCATCCTGGATGACCAGCCCGGCATTCACGATCCGATTGGGATGGTGGGCACCAAGCTGGAGGTGAATCTTCACCTGTCGACGTGCAGCGGTGGCGTGGCGCAGAGCGTCGTGACGTGCGCCAATCGCGCGGGATTGGAAGTGGTGGATACGGTCTACGAAGGCATCGCTTCCGCTGAGTCCGTTCTGAGTGCAGATGAGCGTGAGCTGGGCGTTTGCCTTGCGGATATAGGCGCCAGCACCACGGAAATGGTGGTGTTCTTTGAGGGATCCGTCGCGCATACGGCTGTGCTGCCCATCGGTGGCGATCACTTTACGAATGATCTTGCCGTGGGCCTGCATGTGAGCACGGAAGAGGCTGAGCAGTTGAAGTTGATCTATGGCAACTGCGTTGTGACCAGCGTGCCTTCGCTGAACGAGATTGAAGTGGGTGGCAACCTGTCTACGGGCGGATCAACCGCGCCACGCCTTGTCCGCCAACGTTTTCTGGCAGAGATTCTGGAACCGCGTGCGCGCGAGTTGTTCACCATGCTGCGCGACAATCTTCGCCAGGGCGGTGTTTTGGAAGCGCTTGGCACAGGTGCCGTGCTGACCGGTGGCGGCGCGAAACTGGCTGGCCTGCTGGATGTGGCAGAGAGCCTGTTGCGCACGCCCGCACGTATCGGATCGCCGGTACCGCTGTCGCGGATGCCGCAGGAACTGGCCGGACCGGAGTTCGCCACCGCCATTGGGATGCTGCTGTACACCCATCGCACCCAGGTGCGACGCGCCAGCGAAGAGATGGGCCTGAAACAGAAGCTGAAGTCGCTATTTGCAGGTAGCTTCTAAAGGACTCCCCGGTTCCTGCTGCCATGCAGGTAAACTCAATAGCATATGAAGTTGAAGTTCCTGCATCTGGTTCTGGCGGCAGTTGCCCTGCCACTCGTCACGATTCATGCAAATGCCCAGATAGGCGTCTACGGCACTGTTAACGTGGAACGTGCGTCGGGCGTGGCCTGCAAGGACGCTCCTCTGCCCTGCTCGTACAACGATGGCGTGGATCGCGCGATTGGCGGCGGAGGCGGCGCGTACTACCAGTGGAAGCAGATGGGACCGGCCCTGTTGGGTGTCGACGTGCGCGGAGACATTTACAAGAGCAACAAGTCCGCCTCGTATGTTCTGTCTGGCAAGAATGCATTCCGCATGGACGGCGCGCTGGGCGGCGTTCGGGCTAGCTTCTCCGCGGACAAGGGCTTCCTTACGCCCTACGGGGAAGTGCTCTTCGGATGGAATCGGCGTGATCGCATCGATAACTTCTTCGCCTACCGCGTTGTGGGCGGACTGGATATCAACCTGCTGCCGATCATGGCCGTTCGTCTGCCCGAAGTGGGCATTGGCCAGAACATTGGCATGGGCGGCGTGAAGTCCAATACTGTGCAGTCTTTGAGCGTTGGCATCGTCTTTCACACACTCCGCAATCGATAAGCTTCAACAAGCTGATAACGCAAGAAGGCCCGGCGAATGCCGGGCCTTCTTCATTGCCATACACACTTCGTTAGTGGCTCAGATGCGCTGAGATATCTTCCAGTGACACGTTGCTTGTCTCTGGATACATTGTGCTCACCAGCACCAGGTCCAGCACCATCATGGCTGAGAAGAACCAGAAGGTTGCAGCGCTGGAGCGGCGAAGCATCACCGGGAACGCGTACGAGATGATCGCATTGAAGATCCAGTGCGATGAGCTTCCCAGTGCCTGTCCCTTTGCGCGAACCGCCGTGGGGAAGACTTCGCTGATGTAGACCCACACCACTGCGCCCTGCGAGAACGCGAAGCACGCGATGTACGCCATCAGCAACCAGACCAGCAGGCTCTTGTGCGCGTCCATGTGGAAGATGAGACCCACCAGGAAAAGGCAGATCACCAGACCAACAGTACCGGTCAGCAGCAGTTTCCTACGGCCAATTTTGTCGATCAACGACATGGCGATCAACGTTGCCACCAGGTTGGTTGCGCCCACTGCGACAGACTGTCCTGCGCTGGAGATGCTGGTAGCGCCGCCGAGACGGAAGATGTCGCTGAGGTAATAGAGGATGGCGTTGATGCCGGAGAACTGCGTAAACGCGCCCACCGTTACGGCAACAAAGATGCCGCGCGCATGCGCCTTGCGGAACAGCGGCATGTGAGCCACGGCTCGTTCTTCGTTGATTTCGTCTTCAATGCGCTGGTAACGCTTTTCCGGATCGGGATCGCCAATCAGGTTGAGCACTTTCAGAGCTTCTTCCTTGCGGCCCATCATGGCCAGCCAGCGCGGGCTGCGCGGAATGCCGAACAGCGCGATGACAAACAGAGCGGCAGGAATCGCCGCTACACCAAGTTGCCAGCGCCACTCTGTTGCACCAAGCTGCAGCAGGCCGATGGAGTAGTTCGACAGGTAGGCGATGAGAACGCCCACAACGATGTTGACCTGGAAGAAGCCCACCAGACGTCCGCGATATTGCGCTGGTGAAAGCTCCGAAATGTACATGGGGCCCAGCACACTGGAACCGCCGATAGCCAGGCCGCTAAGAACACGGAAGACGATGAGTGAAGGCCAGCTCCACGCAAAGGCGCAGCCCAGTGCTGCAACGAAATACAGCGCAGCCATGATGCGGAGGCTGTCGCGACGCCCAAGCTTCTGGCCGGGAATGCCTGCGGTCAGAGCACCAATGACGGTGCCAACGAGCGCGGAGGCCACAGTAAAACCGAGTCCGCTGGGCGACAGGTTGTAAAGCGCTGTCAAAGAGGCGTTGGTGCCAGAAACCACGACCGTGTCAAAACCGAAAAGCAAGCCGCCGAGACCGGCCACTGCTGTTGCGCGTATTACCTGCGCATTGATCTGCATACGCCTCCGAAAAACTGCCTGAAAGTGTTCACTGCGCACTGTACATGGACGAACGCATTCCGCGAAACTTCGGGGCTGTCTTTCCTGTAAGGCCCACTTCAAAGGCTTCAATTTTCAGAAATCGCATGGGAGGAATCAAGTATGGAACTCTGTGCGAGATTCGGCGAGGTTTTGCACGAGCATCCTCACTGCCTGACGTGACAGAATCACAGAAAGCGCATTGTGCAAATGCGCAAAGCTGTTTCGCATTTGCGATTGTGTGTTTCCCCCTGCCGGAATGAAGGAGTCCCCGACCATGATGCCCGATGAAGATCTGCGAATTCACTACCACGACGACATGCAGCGCGGCGCGCGCATTAAGGTCATCGGCGTAGGCGGCGGCGGCAACAACGCTGTGAATCGCATGATCGCCGCAGGTGTGGAGGGCGTGGAGTTCATTGCAGCCAACACAGACGTGCAGGCTTTGAAGACCTCCATGGCTCCGGTGAAGCTGCAGCTTGGTGTGAAGCTCACGAGTGGGCTGGGCGCGGGTGCAAACCCGGACGTGGGCCGTCGTGCGGCACTGGAAGATTCCGACAAGATTATTGAAGCGCTGGAAGGCGCGGACATGGTGTTCGTGACCACTGGCCTTGGTGGTGGCACAGGCACTGGCGCTGCGCCGGTGATTGCATCGCTGGCCAGCGAAATGGGCGCGCTTACGGTTGCCGTGGTGACGCGGCCATTCTCGTTTGAAGGCAAGCGCCGCATGATGCAGGCTGAGCGCGGTCTGCAGGAGTTGCTGGAGGCCGTGGATACGGTCATTGTGATTCCGAATGAGAAGCTGCTGGCAGTGGCTAAAGACGCCGGCTTCTTTGAGTCGTTCCGCATTGCTGACGATGTGCTTCGTCAGGGCGTGCAGGGTATCTCGGACATCATCACGATTCCCGGCATCATCAACCGCGACTTTGCCGACGTGAAGACGACGATGGCAGGCATGGGATACGCCGTGATGGCTACTGGCGTCCGTAGCGGCGACAACCGCGCACGCGAAGCAGCCACGGCGGCCATGGCATCGCCCCTGCTGGAGGCTGGCGCCATTGACGGCGCACGCGGCATTCTCATCAACATCACTGGTTCGTCGTCCCTGAAGCTGAGTGAAGTGAATGATGCGGCTGTGCTTATCCAGGACGCTGCTCACGAAGATGCCAACATCATTTTCGGTGCAGTGCAGGATGAAAAGATGGGCGACGAGATCAAGATCACCGTCATTGCCACCGGTTTCAAGGAGCCGAAGCAGGACGGACTGGAGCGTCGCGAGCGTCTCCTGGAACCCGGCCCGGCCCGTTCCGTAGCTGCTGCAGAGCAGGGCTACGTTCCGCCGATTCAGCCACGTTATGTGGCACCGCCACCCGCCCAGCAGCAGCCCGTGACTCCGCCTGTTCGAACGGTTCCGCAGCAGACATTCCCCGTGTCCCAACCGACCTTCGGGACGCCCACGCCCGTAGCGCAGCAGCCGCAGAACTTTGTGCCGCAGAGCGAAATGCCGCAGGCGCCTGCCTCGAGCCAGCCGCAACCCATTCGTTCCGAGGGAGTTCCGGCATTCCGTGCGGAGGCGCAGCCATCTGCCGCTCCGGTTAATCCGATCTACACCACCGCGCCGGAGCAGCCGCAGACGTTTAACGCTCAGACGGAGCCCTCAGAACTGGTACCTGTGCCGGCCAGCGTCTTTGACGACGACTTTTTCCTTCGGCCTCGCCGGGCAGACGGCACTTATGTGGTGGAAGAAACCACAATTCGGGTGGAAGAGACCACGATTCGTACGGATGTCCGCGTGCCCTCGTTTGGGGGGCTCGCGCCTGCTGAACCGCAAGAAGAGCACGACGAACTCGATATCCCCGCATTTTTGCGCCGGGGAAGCCTGTAACTTAGTCTGGAAACTGCCCGGCTTGGGCTCCAGACGTCTAAATTTCAGGGACCGGGAGATCTGCGGCAGGGGACCGCAGACCGGGCGTCCTTCCCGCCTCGCGACGATTGCGAGGCGAGTCTATGAAGGAGTTTCGTGCCGATGCGTTTTCTTTCACCTCTGCGTGTTGCGGCCTGTTCCCTGCTTGCTCTTTCTGCTGTTGTGGCCACACCGGCCATGACGAAGAACACGAAACAAGCCCGCCACAGCAAGTCGCAGTTGGCACATAGCTCCACGGCGCACACATCCACAAAGAAGACTCGTAAGGCGGCTACTGCTACCAACGTGGTCGTGGTGACGCACGGCAAGCGCCGCGTGGTTCGCCGCGTCCGTTACGTTGAGCACTTCAGCGCACCGTCGTTTGCCACGAACGTGGACAACATCACGCTGGGCGATGTCACCTCCGGAGAAGATCCGCTTGTCCGCGCATCGTTGATTCAGGCACTTGGCAACATGAACGGCACCGCGCTGGCGATTGATCCGCAGAATGGCCGCGTTCTGGCGATGGTGAACCAGAAGCAGGCGCTGGGACCCGGCGCAGAGCCGTGTTCCACCATCAAGCTGACCGTGGCGCTGGCTGCGCTGTCCGAAGGCATCATCACCAAGGACACGCCTGTGAACCTGGGCCATGGTTACAAGATCGACCTGACCTACGCCCTTGCCCGGTCGATCAATCCGTACTTTGAAGAGCTGGGCCGCCAGATGGGCTTTGAGACCGTGAAGCACTATGCGAACCAGTTTGGTCTGGGCGAGCTTGCGGGCTACAACATTGCGGGCGAGCAGCTTGGTGTGTATCCCGATCATCCGCTGCCGGAATCCAAAGGCGGCGTGGGCAGAATGTGCTCCTTCGGCGAAAGCGTGGAGATGACGCCGCTGCAGCTGGGCGCGATTGTGGCAGCCATTGCGAACGGTGGTTCGCTGTTCTATCTGCAGCACCCCACTACGCCTGACGAGATTGCCAACTTCCAGCCACGCCTGAAGCGCACGCTGAACATTCAAAAGTACATTCCAGACATGCTGCCGGGCATGGCAGGCGCGGTGGACGCTTCTTACGGTACGGCGCGTAGTCTGCGCACCAACTTCAGCGAATTTCCTATCCTGGGCAAGACGGGCACGTGCTCTGACAATGGCACGCGCTTCGGTTGGTTTGCGGGGTATGGTGATGGGCCCAATGGCCGCATCGTAACGGTCTTCTTCCTCACCGGAGGACGGCCTACCTTCGGACCGAAGGCTGCAGAGCTGACCGGTGTGTTCTATCGTGCGCTTGCAGACAAGAGCTACTTCCAGCAGCACGCCGTTCCGCAGGTAGCGACATCGCCGGCGACCGATCCGTCAGCCGCTGCGACAGCCGTTCCTGGACAGAGCCCCACTCCTGCAGCGTTGCCCACCAGCAGTCTTCCTGCAACGGAGACAACGGGAACACCTTCAACGGCTCCGCTGCCAACGGGATTTGCGAAGCCCTGCGCCGTGAATGCAACCACCTGCTAATACGACGCATTTTGAATGACAGGAGCCCGGCGCATTGCCGGGCTCTTTCTTCTTAGAATGGAGCAGCATGAAGATCCTGACCGCAGCCGAGATGTCCGCCGCAGACCGCGCTACCGCCGAACGTTTTGGAGTTCCCTTTGGCGAACTGATGGAGCATGCCGGAACGGCCGTGGCGAAGTTCACGCAGCAGCAGTACCCAACGGCGAAGAACATCCTTGTACTTGCCGGAGCTGGTAACAACGGTGGTGATGGATTTGTTGCGGCGCGTGTACTGCTTCAATCTGGCCGCAACGTGGAAGTGCTTCTGCTGGGCGACGCCGCGAAATTGAAGGGCGATGCGGCTGCAGCGTATCAGTCGCTGGATGCATCCGCTATCCGCGTGCTTGCAGATGAAGCTGCCGTAAAGGAGACGCTGCCGAATGCAATTCGTGAAGCCGATGTTCTTCTGGATGCCCTTGTTGGCACAGGCTTCACACCGCCGTTGCGTGGCTCGGCTGCTATAGCTCGCGATATCGTTGCAGATACAACGATTCCAGTTGTCGCGGTTGATCTGCCCAGCGGATGGGATGCAAACCTTACGGAGACGTATGCCGATGGAGCGTTTCGCGCGAATGCAGTTGTAACCTTTACTGCGCCGAAGCTTGCGCACGCATTCGGGCATCTGACCGCGCCTGATGTGTTTGGCCCTGTTGTTGTTGCGCCGATTGGTTCTCCCGATGCAGCGATTGAAAGTGAGCAAAAGCTCACATGGACGGGCGCAGCGAAACACATCTTCGAAACGCCACGTCCTTTCGAATCGAATAAGGGCATGTATGGTCATGTGTTGCTGATTGGCGGTGCAGCAGGCAAGGCAGGCGCGCCTTCCATGTCATCGTTGGCTGCTCTGCGCGCTGGTGCAGGTTTAGTCACAGCTGCCGTGCCAACGTCGATTTTGAACACCGTTGCGCTGATCACGCCGGAGCTTATGACTCATCCGCTCAGCGAAGACGCAACCGGCTCTGTTGCGCTTGCGAACCTTCAGTCGAAAGACCAATGGCTGAAGAAGATTTCTGTTCTCGCTATTGGTCCTGGGTTGGGCACGAATGGCGAAGCGTCAGAGTTTGTGCGGCGTCTTGTATTGGAAAGCGATATTCCGCTGGTGTTGGACGCTGACGGTCTCAACGCATTCAAAGATCAGGCTGCATTACTGAAGGAAGCTTCACGTAACGGCACACGCACCATTGTTCTCACGCCGCATCCTGGCGAGATGGGAACGCTGCTTGGAATCACGGCAAAACAGGTGCAGGCGGATCGATTGAATCTGGCACGCAGCTTCGCACAGCAGCATGGCGTGACACTGGTGCTGAAAGGTTCTCGGACACTTGTAGCGCATCCTGACGGTTCGATTGCAGTGAACACCACGGGCAATCCATCCATGGCGAAGGGCGGTTCCGGCGATATCCTTACCGGCATTGTTGCTGCGTGTCTTGCGCAAAAGCCTGATCAAGTTCGCGAAGCTGTAGCGTCTGCCGTTTATCTGCATGGGCTTGCGGGTGACTTCGCTGCGCGCGAGATGGATCAACACACCGTGCTTGCTACGGACACGGTCGCTCATCTCAGCAGAGCTTTCCGCTATCGCACGGCAGACAGCATTGGCGATTGGATCTGCGGTTTGCACGATTGATTCTGCGGCCATCTCATGCAAACATCAGCACCATGAAGCGAACACTTCATTTCTTCTGCAGCGCTGTTCTTGCATGCGCCACACTGCATGCGCAGGCACCTTCGTTTCGCATCACACCGCTGCATCCCGTGGAGCAGCTTCGCGCCGAAGCGCTTCAAGAGCAGCCACCGAAAGAAGCTGGCAACTTCCGCGCGCCTGACCTCGTTGAACTCATCACGCTCGATCCCACCATCAAGCTCGACATTCGCTATGCGACTTCGAATAACTTCCTTGGAACGCCGGTCTACACGCAGGCTCGTGCATTCCTGCAGCGGCCTGCAGCGGAAGCTGTAGTGCGCGCCAGCAATGCGCTACGTCCGCTTGGCTATGGGCTGATCATTCACGACGCATATCGCCCTTGGTACGTGACGAAGATCTTCTGGGATGCGACGCCGAACCATCAGAAGATTTTCGTTGCAGATCCAAAAGCCGGATCGAAACATAATCGCGGTTGTGCGGTAGACCTGTCCCTTTACGATCTGAAAACGGGCGAGGAAGTGACCATGCCCAGTGGTTATGACGAGATGACCGAGCGCGCCTATGCTGATTATTCCGGCGGCACCGCGGAAGAACGGCAGTTACGCAGTGTTCTTCGTCACGCCATGACGAAGGAAGGGTTTGAGGTTAACCCAACCGAGTGGTGGCACTTTGATTACCGCGACTGGAAGCAGTACCCCATTCTGAATATCCCGTTCGAGAACATTCGATAGGAAACCTACCTAACGGTTATCGATTTCAGACATGCGCCTTGCCATCGCTTGTCCCATGGCAGGCACATGTCCCGCCAGTCCCAGAATGGCTTCTCGCAGCAGATGTGTCAGTGGGTTCTGAGAAAGCACCAGCTTCGTCATCTTGTCCGTTGTATTCACGACGGAATGCGCGATCTTCAAACGCTTCTCTTCCCATGAAGCCAATTCCGATTCATCGCCAGTACGGATCGCTGTTGCCAGTGCACTTGCGAGTGAGACTGCGTCCTGCACGCCAGTGTTCATCCCTTGCCCACCGGCAGGCGAGTGCACATGCGCTGCATCGCCAGCGATAAGCACACGGCCCTGCCTCAGCTTGCTCGCCACCCTATGTTGAATACGGAACCGCGAAGACCACACCACGCGATACACCTTAGCACCGGAGACGGTTCGCGTATCCAGGATGCGCTGACAGTCGTCCACTGCAGGATTTTGCGGTGCATTTTCCTGCGTGGCGATGATGCGCCAGATGTTGTTTGGCAACGGGGCTATCAAGGTGATGCCTTCGTCGCCTAAGAACATCTCAAGCATGTTCGCGGTTGCATGCGGTGAAAGCGGCCAATCCATCTCGACGTCTGCCAGCACGAATGACTCTTCATAATTGCCGCCGGTGAAGGCAATGTCCGTAGCCTGACGTACTGTGCTGTGCAATCCATCACAGCCAACCACCCAGCGTCCGCGCAGCTCCTGCACGAGGGTGCCAGCGGCCGTATAAGTCACCGTGGCAGAATCTGCAGACTGAGTGAGCGAAGTGACCTCAATGGGGCGATGAATACTTCCACCCAGCTCCCGCAGCTTCGCCACCAGAATTTCTTCCGTCAGATTCTGCGGGAGAGCCAATGCAAACGGATACTTCGTTGGCAGTTCATCGAACGCAATGGTTGCCTTGACGGCTCCGCCCTTTTCCCGCAGATGCCCCGCACGCAACGGAATGCCGCGCGCCACCATGATGTCGCTAATGGCAAGTGGCTCCAGTACTTCCAGCGTACGCGCGTGAACAACCGTGGCGCGAGATGTATTTGCACCCTCCGCGACCCGGTCAAACAACATGGGCGCAATGCCAAGACGCCGCAATTCCGCCGCCAGTGCCAGCCCCGTAGGCCCTGCGCCCACAATGATCACGTCTTCCATACGTGTTGCCATGCGTCCAAGTCCCTCCGTGCACTCACGTTACGGTCATACGACCGACTTCGTCACGACCTTTATAGAACGGATGCCATTACGGGGACAGTTGCAGAAGCAACAGTGGCGCCAGAATGCGCGACAACCCGACCGCCGGCAGGATTCATCCCAATGGCTGATGCGAATTGTTTTGCACAGTGCATTCCTGCTGTTTTTTGCAAGCGCCCTTTCGGCGCAGACCGGTTCCCTGTCGGCGGCGCCACCGGCACAGGGTGCGCTCTCGATCGTGGGAGACCGCGACTCCTCCCTGCCGATTGTGACCATGCGCAATACGTTGGGCATCGCCACCGGCACGCCCATTGAGGTGCGCCTGGACGCAGAAATAGACAGCGCTCGAGCCGTCAACGGTCAAAAGCTGCAGGGCAAACTGGTCAAAGCTGCTGGCAAGGCTCCAGCGGGCAGTCCGGTGGAACTAACCGTGGTTTCTGTCGCCGCAGCCGGGCAGATGTCCAGCGCAGGCGAACTGAGTCTACAGATCGTGCGAATGAACGGTCAGGACGAGTTGAGCCAGGTGATTACAGAGCAGGGCAAGCGAGGGGCACGACTGACAGCCGATGCTGCCCCCGCAAAAGGTACGGAGGCAAGCATTTCCCCGCAGCAGACTCTCATCTTTCCGGCCTACTAAGGCTATTCCAGACAGCTATGCCTTGCGGATAGCCTCCAGCATCTCTGCTGCATGGCCTTCGGGCTTTACCTTGCGAAATTCGGCTGTGAGTTTGCCTTCGCGATCAAACAAGAACGTGGACCGCTCAATTTTGATCACGGGCCTGCCATACATGGTGGCGTCGCGCACCACATCAAACTGTTTGGCCACAGTCAGTTCCGGATCGGCCAGCAACGTATAGGGAAGCGAAAACTTTGTGGCGAATTTCTTCTGTTTCGACTCTGTATCACGCGAAATGCCCAGCAAAACCGCGCCCGCGGACTTCAGCTTGCTGTAGATATCGCGAAATTCGCAGGCTTCCACGGTGCAGCCCGGCGTGTCGGCACGTGGGTAGAAAAACAGCACCACGGGCGACCCGCGAAACTGTGAAAGTGAGACGCTGTTGCCGTCCTGGTCGTTGAGCGAAAAGTCTACGATGTCGCCAATCTTCATAGTTCCTAGCTTACGCCGCGTATGCTGTTGAGAACGTTTCGCCGTCCAATGGAGTAGTATGCACGCCCGTAAGTTCGCCGTCCGATGGCTCTCTGCCGCAACCGTGTTGTGCTCGCTGCCCCTTGCGGCGGTGGCGCAAATGCACAAGGTTGCGAAACCGGATCAGGTGACGCGCGCCGTCGCGCTGTACGAATACGTTGGCGACGACCCCATAAAGCCAAAGGCAGCCCGGCTGATCCCGGTGTCGCTTTTCATTGGCGGTCATTATGAGGATGCTGGGATTTATCTGGCGCGCCCCGTCCCCTTTGCCCTGGAATCCGGCATCCGTTACGACCTGCAAAAGAGCGGCACACAGCAGAACGTGTTCGACCTGATCGCTTCGCGAAATTTTGCAGGAAGCGCTATCGCCGCGAATCTTCCCTTTGACGATGGCTGGTTTGGGTACGGACGAGTATCAACGCCAAAGGCGCCAAAGGCCGGACGCATCCGACCGAACTGCGGCAACGCCCACGTGGTGCAGGAAGCCCCCAAAGACGATGGCAAGCCACACTTCGGTTCCAAGTCTGCTGATACTAAAACCATCGATCCCAAGGCGACAGCAGCCGCAATTCCGGATGAATGTCGGGAAGAAGATACTCCCGCCAAAGTGACGCTGGACGACTACGGTTCGGGCAAGAAGGATAAGGACGCCGCTGATCCAGAGCGTCCCACGCTGCACCGCTCGCCGGAATCCTCCGCACACAACACCGGAGATCAGAGCAAGGCGAACAAGAAGGACTCCAAGAAGCCACCCGAGGCGACCGTTACGCAGAACAATGCTCCTGCCGACGATCCGGATCGCCCCACCATCCGCCATCGCGCTGCCGAGGAAGATGATCCGAATGCGCTTCCGCCAGACCCCATGGAACTGGCCAGCCGTAGCACCGCAAAGGCCGCCGAAACACGCGCTGCGGGGCCGACTGACGCTCGCTCTTCTGCGAACGAGACGGTAGCCGAAAACGGCACGATCTCCAGCGGTGACACTATGTCTGGTGGTCCTGTCCTGCGACGCGGCGCTATCACCACGGCGAAAGACGACACCCAGGCGGTCGTGAAAGTAAAAGCTGCGGCTGGCTCGACTCTTTCGACACCGCTGGAGTCGATTGTTGCTGTCAGTGATGCGAAAGACCGCCCACAGCACGATTTCACCTACAAGTTTGCGAGCAATACCGAACGTGCTACGGCTTTAAGCGCCCTGGAAGATCTGGCCCGCGCGGTCGTGCTGAATCCTGCACTGGCGACCGACGCCTTGGAAACGACCGCAGCGCCTCAGGCTCCTGTAGCAAGCCCGACTAAGTCCGCGAAAACAGTGAAAGCACCTGCCGTTCACACCCGGAGTACAAAACCCACGAAGGCTGCCCCTGCACCTTCTCTCTCGTTCGCAGACGAACAAATGGGTGCTTATCAGCTCTATTTCAGCGCGCCCGTCAGTTACACCTTCTTCGCGCGGGTTCCTGCGACAGATTCAACGCCAGAGCGGTACGTCACAGTTGTAGCGAATACCGATCCTGACGGCACACTTCATCCGGCAATGCGAACGGTCACCGATAGCACGCACCTCGACCGGATTCCACGTTATCGTCCCATTGACGTGGTGGACGCTGACGCGACCAATCGCGCCGAAATCCTCATGGAGCTTCGTCACGGTAGCTCGCGGCAGTTTGCCCTCTATCGTTTGCTCGGGAATAAGACGGACCAGGTGTTCATTAGCGGGACTACTGTCTTATAGGACATGGAGAATAGGTACGAGGTACCTGTTTTAATAGATCGATGTCTACTGGAGATCTATTCGCGTCCCCCCAGCCCTCAGCCTCCCGCAGCACTGCGGCCATTACTCTTCTGGCGCATTGCGATGGAGGCGCAAGGGGTAATCCCGGCCCTGCAGGCTACGGCGCTGTTATCGCAAAAGAAGACGGCGTTGTCCTTGCAGAGCTAAGCGAATTCCTAGGGTTCAAAACTAATAATTTTGCTGAATATAGCGGCCTCCTGGGTGTTCTCCAGTGGGCTTTGGATAACGGATATAGCCGTGTCAAAGTCGTAAGCGACAGCGAGCTCATGGTGAAACAGATTCAAGGCAAGTACAAGGTCAACAGCCCTGATCTGCGACCGCTCTTCGAGGAAGCCAAGCGACGGATCGCTCGCCTGGAACTCTTCAATATCTCGCACGCTCTGCGGCACAAAAACAAAACAGCAGACCGTCTTGCCAATGAGGCCATGGATCGCGGCATGGGGAAGACGGCGGCTCCTCCCAAAGCCACACCCTATCCACAAAAGGCTGCGGAACCAGCAGCACCGCGCCGCATGGATCCCGCTCCTCAACGGTCCGAAGCCTTAGCTCCACCTCAGGGTGAGATGCTGCGAGGCTTTGTCCGGGACGGTGCCATTCATCTTCTGGGTGGCAAGAGTCTTCCGGACGGTGTCTTCGTCAAGATCATCCGCGAATAAGTAGAAAGTCGGCACGATAAGCCCAGGGCTTCCGATAACTCGGGAGCCCTTATTAATGCGGATGCCCACTTTTGGCGGAAGAGGGAATCGTTCTGCGCGCGAGCAATCAAGCACGCCCACGTGTAACACCTGAATCACACCAAGTCAGATCACATAGAAATCGATTGTTCCCTTTGCCTTCTTTGCTCGTCGCAGGCGAGTAAAGAAGGTTGTTTTTCATGGGAATTCAGCCGCAGCACCGAGGTCCGCGAGTCACAATATGTCCCGCACTAATTATCTAAGTCGATGACATCGATTTAATAACTGCACAAAAACGAAAAGCCCACTCCGAAGAGTGGGCTTTTCAATGTAATGCTGGCGATCACCTAATCTCCCACACAGCTACCCGTGCAGTACCATCGGCCCAGCGAGACTTAACTTCCGTGTTCGGGATGGGAACGGGTGTGACCCTCGCGGTATTATCACCAGCAAATTGTCGAAACTCGCATGTGCGAGGTTTCACGACTGAATAGATTGAGTAGACGATATACCAAAATTTGGATTTGTCTTATATAACTACTTGGCTTGTATTGAATTATCTCTCTAGGTCGCAGAGTTTCTGCGCAGAGTAAATTCTATGATCAAGCCGAACGGGCGATTAGTACTGGTAAGCTACATGCATTGCTGCACTTCCACATCCAGCCTATCAACCTGGTGGTCTTCCAGGGCCCTTCTTATCCCTTACGGGTTGGGAGATCTCATCTTAGGGCATGCTTCCCGCTTATATGCATTCAGCGGTTATCATAACCGAACTTCGCTACCCAGCCGTGCCTTTGGCAAGACAACTGGAACACAAGAGGTTCGTCCATCCCGGTCCTCTCGTACTAAGGACAGCCCCCTTCAAATCTCCTACGCCCACAGCAGATAGAGACCGAACTGTCTCGCGACGTTCTGAACCCAGCTCACGTACCGCTTTAATAGGCGAACAGCCTAACCCTTGGAACCTTCTACAGCTCCAGGATGCGATGAGCCGACATCGAGGTGCCAAACCATTGCGTCGATATGAACTCTTGGCAATGATCAGCCTGTTATCCCCGGCGTACCTTTTATCCGTTGAGCGATGGCCCTTCCATACAGAACCACCGGATCACTAAAGCCTGCTTTCGCATCTGCTCGACTTGTAGGTCTCGCAGTTAACCACACTTATGCTTTTGCACTCGACGGCTGATTTCCAAACAGCCTGAGTGTAGCTTCGCGCGCCTCCGTTACAATTTAGGAGGCGACCGCCCCAGTCAAACTACCCGTCTTACTATGTCCCTCTCCCCGATAAGGGGAGGAGGTTAGAGTCACAACAATCGCAGGGTGGTATCTCACCGTTGGCTCCTCCGAATCCGAGAACCCGGAATCAAAGCCTCCCACCTATCCTGCGCAGCAATTGCCGTAACCCACAGTAAAAGTATAGTAAAGGTGCACGGGGTCTTTTCGTCTAGCTGCGGGTAACCGGCATCTTCACCGGTACTACAAGTTCGCCGAGCAACTCGTTAAGACAGTCGTACGATCGTTACTCCATTCGTGCAGGTCGGAACTTACCCGACAAGGAATTTCGCTACCTTAGGACCGTTATAGTTACGGCCGCCGTTCACTGGGGCTTCAATTCAGAGCTTCGCTTGCGCTAACCCCTCCTTTTAACCTTCCAGCACCGGGCAGGAGTCAGCCCCTATACGTCGTTTTAGACTTTGCAGAGACCTGTGTTTTTGTTAAACAGTCGCCGTACGCGTTTCACTGCGGCCACCTCGGGCTATTAACCCTACCGTGGCGACCCTTCTCCCGAAGTTACGGGTCTAATTTGCCGAGTTCCTTAACAAGCCTTCACTCGAGCGCCTTTGGATATTCTCCTCGTCTACCTGTGTCGGTTTGGGGTACGGTTCCCAATCGTTCTCCTTAGAGGTTTTTCTTGACAGCGTGAAATCAGCAGCTTACACCCTTAAGGGCTTGCTTTGCACCTCACTGTTAAGACCAAACGGATTTGCCTATCTGGTCCAGCTTACGTGCATCGACCGCCATAGCCATATGACGACCTGCCTATCCTTCTGTGTCACCCCATCGTAATAACGACCAATTGGGAGGTCCGGAATATTAACCGGATGTCCATCGCTTACGCCTTTCGGCCTCAGCTTAGGGACCGCCTAACCCTGAGCGGATTAACCTTCCTCAGGAAACCTTAGACTTTCGGCGTGAAGGGTTCTCACCTTCATTATCGCTACTTATGCCGGCAGGGTCTCTTCTCGAAACTCCATACGTCTTCTCAGTCGTACTTCATTGTCGCGAGAATGCTCTCCTACCACGCACACCAAAGGTGTGCATCCGCTGCTTCGGTATATAGTTTTAGCCCCGTTGTATTGTCGGCACCGGACCGCTTGACCAGTGAGCTATTACGCTTTCTTTAAAGGATGGCTGCTTCTAAGCCAACCTCCTGGCTGTCTGAGCGTTCCGACTTCCTTTCCCACTTAACTATAATTTGGGGACCTTAGCAGGCGGTCTGGACTGTTTTCCTCTCGACTGTGAAGCTTAGCCCCCACAGTCTGACTCCCGGGCTGGTTGTCATTGGCATTCGAAGTTTGGCTGGATTCAGTAAGCCGGAAAGCCCCCTAGTCCAATCATGTCTCTACCACCAACGCAAATCACCCGAGGCTAGCCCTAAAGCTATTTCGGAGAGAACGAGCTATCACGGAATTTGATTAGCCTTTCACCCCTACCCTCAGCTCATCCGAGCTTTTTTCAACAAACACCGGTTCGGTCCTCCAATGGGTGTTACCCCATCTTCAACCTGGCCAAGGGTAGATCATCCCGCTTCGCGTCTATTCCTGCCAACTTAACGCCCTATTCAGACTCGCTTTCGCTGCGGCTCGCTCACGCTTAACCTTGCTGACAAGAATAACTAGCCGGCTCATTATGCAATAGGCACGCGGTCAGACATTCCCTTACGGGCATAGTCCTCCCACTGCTTGTAGGCACACGGTTTCAGGTACTTTTCACTCCCCTCAAAGGGGTACTTTTCGCCTTTCCCTCACGGTACTGGTTCACTATCGGTCAGAATCGAGTATTTAGCCTTACGGGATGGTCCCCGCGGATTCAAGCAGGGTTTCTCGTGCCCCGCCTTACTCAGGTACCTGCTTCGAGTCCAGATAAATTTCGTTTACGCGCCTGTCACGCTCTGTGGGGCCCCTTTCCAAGGGCTTCGACTATCTACTGGATTGGTAACTCTACTGTTGCAGGCCCTACAACCCCCGTGTTACCGAAATAAAACGGGTTTGGGCTATTCCGAGTTCGCTCGCCACTACTATCGGAATCGAGGTTTCTTTCTTCTCCTGGGGGTACTGAGATGGTTCACTTCCCCCCGTTCGCCTGAGCCCGCCTATGTATTCAGCGGGTCATACATACGGTTTGCGTATGTGGGTTTCCCCATTCGGAAATCTCCGGATCAACGCCTGTGTGCGGCTCCCCGAAGCTTATCGCAGCTTGCCACGTCCTTCATCGCCTGATTCTGCCAAGGCATCCACCGTGCGCCCTTAGTAGCTTGTTCATAGAATTTACTCGCACGCAGATTACTCTGTTGCGAGTGTCCATATTATTCGCCTTGTTACTTATCCTAAAGACACATTCATTACTAAATCTTCAGTTTTGCAGAGACTACCTGCAAGCTGAAGGCTCAGCCTTGTAGTTATGTTTACCCAATCTATTCAGTTGTCAAACATCACACACGCTTCTGCGTGCTGCACCCTGGGGTGCTGGACGATGCTCTGTCCAAGGCTCAGACCATTTGGTCTCAACCTCATCCAGATCCTTAATCTTTTCGAGAGTATTGGTGGAGCTGACCGGGATCGAACCGATGACATCCTGCTTGCAAAGCAGGCGCTCTCCCAACTGAGCTACAGCCCCATTCGCACCAACTTGATTAGAGTATCTCCGTTCAAGGAGGCTCGTCAAGAGGATGGTGGGCCTGGGTAGATTCGAACTACCGACCTCACCCTTATCAGGGGTGCGCTCTAGCCAACTGAGCTACAGGCCCAGGTCAGAGGTATGCACCCGATAACTTATCGCTACCGGGTGCAGCCCCTAAATTCCCTTGAGCTCCCTGCCGAAGCAGTTGGCTCTCGAAAGATTTTCGAGGACACAGTTGAACGTGCGGATCGACTAAGTCAATCGTTGACCATCGTGTAGATAATCATTAACCAAAGAGAGGCTTAGTTCAGACTCTTACTTAGCCGAAGCTTCGTAAGGTGTCCGGGCCAGAAGAAACTCACTCGAGGTGCTCGCGATACGCGAGACGCTTCTTCTTTCCGGATCGGTTTCTCTTTAGAAAGGAGGTGATCCAGCCGCAGGTTCTCCTACGGCTACCTTGTTACGACTTCACCCCAATCATGAATTACACCTTGGGCGGCTGCTCCCTTGCGGTTAGCGCACCGACTTCTAGTGCAACCCACTTTCGTGATGTGACGGGCGGTGTGTACAAGGCCCGGGAACGTATTCACCGCAGCATTCTGATCTGCGATTACTAGCGATTCCAGCTTCATGGAGTCGAGTTGCAGACTCCAATCCGAACTGAGGCCGGCTTTTTCCGATTGGCTCCCCCTCGCGGGTTCGCAGCGGTTTGTACCGGCCATTGTAGCACGTGTGTAGCCCTGGACATAAAGGCCATGAGGACTTGACGTCATCCCCACCTTCCTCCCCGTTATCCGAGGCGGTTTCGCCAGAGTGCTCAACTAAATGGTAGCAACTGGAGATAAGGGTTGCGCTCGTTGCGGGACTTAACCCAACATCTCACGACACGAGCTGACGACAGCCATGCAGCACCTATATACGGGCCTATTGCTAGGCGCACCTATTTCTAAGTGATTCCCGTACATTTCGAGCCCAGGTAAGGTTCTTCGCGTTGCGTCGAATTAAACCACATGCTCCACCGCTTGTGCGGGCCCCCGTCAATTCCTTTGAGTTTCAGCCTTGCGACCGTACTCCCCAGGCGGATTGCTTATCGCGTTAGCTTCGACACGGCAGGATTGGGTACCTGCCACATCAAGCAATCATCGTTTAGGGCTAGGACTACCAGGGTATCTAATCCTGTTTGCTCCCCTAGCTTTCGCGCCTCAGCGTCAGTAATGGTCCAGTGAGCCGCTTTCGCCACAGGTGTTCCTTCCGATATCTACGCATTTCACCGCTACACCGGAAATTCCACTCACCTCTCCCATACTCAAGCCCGGCAGTTTTCGGTGCAGACTTCGAGTTGAGCCCGAAGATTTCACACCAAACTTGCCAAACCGCCTACGCGCCCTTTACGCCCAATAATTCCGAACAACGCTTGCCCCCCTCGTATTACCGCGGCTGCTGGCACGAAGTTAGCCGGGGCTTCTTCTATAGGTACCGTCATTATCTTCCCTATCGAAAGGAGTTTACGTCCCAAGAGACTTCATCCTCCACGCGGCGTTGCTGCGTCAGGGTTTCCCCCATTGCGCAAAATTCCCCACTGCTGCCTCCCGTAGGAGTCTGGACCGTGTTTCAGTTCCAGTGTGTCCGTGCGCCCTCTCAGGCCGGATACAGATCATCGCCTTGGTGGGCCATTACCCCGCCAACTAGCTAATCTGCCGCGAACTCCTCTCCAAGCGCATTGCTGCTTTGACTCGTAAGTGTTATGCGGTATTAGCTAAGGTTTCCCTCAGTTATTCCCCACTCGGAGGTAGATCATTCACGTGTTACTCACCCGTGCGCCACTTTACTCAGGACCGAAGTCCCTTTCTCGTGCGACTTGCATGTGTTAGGCACGCCGCCAGCGTTGATTCTGAGCCAGGATCAAACTCTCGTTTGAATACTGGTTGGCTGCGCTACAGGACGGAGGTCCGTAGCTCTCAGCCGCCCCGCAGCGCTCGAAAAGGCTGCGAGGATAAAACTAGTGAGATTGACTAAACCGTAAGGTCTAATGCATCTCACGACTGGCACGTTCAACCATGTTGTCAAAGATCCTAGTCAGATCAGGCCTAAGCCGTCTGCTTTGGATCAAGGACGCTGTCAGTCATCGACTCGACAGTTGTGTCCTCGAACTTGTATGAGCTAGTGTCTTATACGCTTTTCGCGTCTTGGCTACTTGCTCGCTGTATTCTCGCTACTTCGTAGCTGAACCGCGTCGCTTTCGCTCTCGACTGCCTTGCTGCAACTTCTTAAGAGTATCTCGTTTTCGCTTGCTTGTCAAGCCGCTCGCCTCTATACTATTAAGCTCGTTTGCTCGATCCTCTTGGTCGACGCTAGCCCCGCGGGCAACGCTTACTTAGCAGTATGGAAACGGCGGCGACTTAGCTTTCTTAGCGAAGACGCACTCTACGCAAGTCGCGCAGACATTTACCGCTCACAATCTTAAAAACATCTCAAGCGCAAACTGCGATTAACATCGCAAACGTTTGGCCCGGGGCTTCTGCCCCTTCGAAACCTTAATTACAGTGCTTGGGTTTGTCGATTGGGTTACCGGAACTTTCGCTCTCGGTTAACCACTGCGTGACAAACGCTTGGACTGACTTGCTGCTCTTTCGAGTCTTACGCTGCAGGCTGCCTTTCGGCTACCCACTCGACCGCTTCATACTGACCGCTTGTCGACTTTTCTTTTATATCAAGCCTTTCGGCTCTTGTCAACTTGCAGCGTTTCGCTTGCCGGTTGACTTTTCATTTATACAAACCGCTTTGGCTTGTGTCAAGCGGCTTGTTTCTTACCACTTGCTTGCTACTTTCGTTTCGCGCTCAACCGCTGCGCTCGACTTGATTGACATTACAGGGTCGCCCGCCTCAGTGCAACCGCAGACGTGGAAAAGGCTGCGGAAAACATCGCCGCAGCCTCGCATAACTTACTCCAAATTAATGACTTGTAAAAAGTTCACGGGCATCCTGCTTCAGGCTCTTCTGACTGCCGGGACGCGTGTAGAACATGTGTCCACCGGGGTATTCATGGATCAGAATTCTTTGTGCCGTGGCCTGCGGTATCTGATTCACGGTCACAACCGACCCCATAAAGGGGCAGGAGAGATCGTTCCAGCCATGCGCAATCAAAACATGCAGCTTTGGATCGGCTGCAACGGCTTGCCGGAGCTGGGTTCCGGACCCGCTGCGCTCATCCTGTCCCGCACGATCCCACATGCGACCTACCTCAGAGCTAAGAGCGTTATATCGAGCATCGATCTTCCATCCCACGGTCTGGGTGACGAAATTGACCATGCTTTGCGTCAACGGAGCGATGATTGTGTCCAGGATGGGATCGCTGGTCTTCTGATCGCGGTTATAGGGAAACGGATCCAGCGCCGTGACATTCGAGTCATACACGCTGCCCAGCTTTCCTTCCTTGCGATGAACCTCTCGCAGGAAGACACGCGGCTCAATGCGACCACCCTCAGCACGCACGAAATCAGGATCGAGCCCGGTAAGCTGTGTCACCTTCGCAACCATGCGATCCTTCGTGCCAGGATCGGAGCTGCCACGAATCAGGTCCGTAGCGTATTCCCCCTCGGCATAGTCCATGACATCCTTCATCGACGCGGACGTCAGTTTCCCCTGGCGCTCAAGATTCGCAGCAGCCATAGATGGCATGGTGACGATCCACGGCAGCGGAGACAGATCACCGTTATCGGTAATGCTGGGATTCAGGTACGGCGACACGAGCACAACGCCGTTCAGCCCCACTCCAAGCTGCGTTTGCAGATAGCGCGTGATGCGAGGACCACGGAAGCCGCCATAGCTTTCGCCAACCAGATATTTGCGCGACATCATGCGGCCGTTCTTCAGCAGCCAGTCATAGATGATGCGCGAGAGATAGTTCACATCGGCAGTTGGCGCGTAGAAAAGCTTCTTCGACTCTGCTTCGGAAACCTCAGAACGGCTGAAGCCCGTGCCGATGGGATCAATGAAGACCAAATCGGTAAAGTCCAGCCATGTGCCGGGATTGTCGACCAGCGTGGGCGTGTCGGAAGGGGAAGAGTTGTCCTCGCCAAACGGAACACGCTTGGGGCCGATCGCTCCGAAGTTCAGGTAGACGCTGGCAGCACCGGGGCCACCATTGAGTGCAAACGTCACCGGGCGATCCGCGCCCGGCACAGTGTAAGAAGTGAAAACGACTTGCCCAGCCACCTTGCCATCTGCATTCCGCACCGGCAAGGTGCCAACCGTGACGGTGTATTTCAGCGGCTTGCCATCCACAGTAATGCTCTGTTCCACATGCGCATCCCGGGGAAGCGCCGGAAACGATGGCTTGTCCTTCGCATCCTTGGGTGCATCTTTTGCGGCGGCGGGTGGAGTTCCCTGCGGCGGTTGATCGCCCTGTTCCTGGGCGAAGCAGGAGGCAGAAACACACAGTACCGCGGCCAGTGCCAGGTGATGAGAAAGCAAGGAAAATCGCATGCGTAACACGGTATCAGCAACTTCCTCCAAGGTGCGATAACACGACAGTGGCCTGCTCCCCCGTTGAGCAGTAAACTGAGGCCCGCCGCATCGGAGGCCATCGTGAGCTTCACTCCCGGTAACCTTGCCGCGCTGATCATTGCCGCCAGTTTCTCTGCTGGTCTGAATACTTACGCCACTCTGCTGACGTTGGGATTAGCGGCGCACACGCGCTGGGTGCAACTTCCGCCTGGGTTGGAGGTCGTTGGCAACTGGTGGGTGATCGGGGTCTGCTCCGTGCTTTTTCTAGCAGAATTCATTGCAGATAAAGTTCCCGCCCTGGACGTAGCCTGGAACGCACTTCATACCGTCGTGCGCATTCCCGTAGCGGCGTTGCTCGCTTATCGAGCCACAGAACACCTCACACCACCGATGCAGATCGCCGCGATTGCTGCCGGGGCGGCCATTGCCGCTTTAGCGCACACATCCAAAACCGCGCTTCGTGTGGCCGTTGCACCGTCGCCGGAACCCTTCTCGAACATTGCGCTTAGCAGCACGGAAGACGTGGCAGCCGTTGGCCTGACATGGTTAGCCACCTCGCGTCCGTGGGTTTCCGCGTCCATTGTGCTTGTGCTTCTTGCCATCGCTTTGTTCGCCATCCGATGGGTCATACGGCTCTTTCGACGGGCCTTCCGCAGCAGTGTCACTGCTCTTCCGCAGCCGCCCATGCCATAAATCCCAAGGAACCATTGGGTATACTGACCTTCACCGGAAGCTCTCTTCCGGCCGGAGCGATTCATGCCCATCCAAACAACTGACAAAATTTGGCACAACGGCACCCTGATTCCCTGGGCCGATGCCAACATTCACGTGATGTCTCACGTGGTGCATTACGGCTCGTCCGTATTTGAAGGCATCCGCGCCTATACACAAGGCGAGAAGGCGGGTATCTTCCGACTTCGTGAGCACATGCAGCGCTTTATTGACTCTGCGCGCATCTATCGCATGCCCCTTCCCTACTCACTTGATGAGCTTTGCCAGGCAGTTGTCGATGTGGTTGATGCGAACGATGTAGCTCCCTGCTACATCCGTCCTGTGGCTTTCCGTGGATATGGTGAGATCGGTGTCAACCCGCTGAAGTCGCCGGTTGAGATCTACATCGCAAACTTCCCCTGGGGCAAGTATGTTCCCGGAAACCAGGGCGCGGATGTCTGCGTGTCCAGCTGGAACCGTCTTGCGCCGAACACGATGCCGTCGCTCGCCAAGGCCGGCGCCAACTACATGAACTCCCAGTTGATCCGCATGGAAGCTGAGATAAACGGCTATGTGGAAGGTATCGCGCTCGATCGCAACGGTTATCTCTCGGAAGGATCGGGCGAGAACCTGTTCCTCATCCGCGAAGGCAAGCTCTTCACCTCGCCACTGGCGAACAGCGTACTCAACGGCATCACACGCGCGTCGGTCATTCAGATCGCGAAAGACTTCGGCATTGAAGTTGTCGAGCAGTCGCTGCCCCGCGAACTCCTCTACCTGTGCGATGAAGCATTCTTCACCGGCACAGCTGCAGAGGTTTCGCACCTGCGCTCAGTGGATCGCATTCTCATCGGCGACGGCTCCATGGGTCCTGTGACGAAGAAGCTGCATGATGAATTCTTCGCATTGGTCAACGGCACCAAGAGTGATCGTTACAACTGGCTGACGCCCGTTAATGTGAAGGTCGCAGAAACCGTCGGCGCATAAACTTCGTTTCATCCAAATACAGAGCGGGCAGCCAACATGGTTGCCCGCTTTGCTTTGGTCGCAATGCTAGACTCGGAACCACTTCATTCGTGAGTCAACCGATGCCCCCAACACACGCTCCCGGAACGGACTACGGCGTCGATGCACCCGCCGTCATGCGCAACCTGTTTCTCGTTGGTTTTGCCTGCCTGTTGGCTGGGCTGCTACTGCCTCCTGTGTTGCATCTTGGACCGATTGCGTTACGAACAAGGCCATCGTTTCTTTGGCCCGCGGGATTTTTCATCGGCGAAGCTGTGCTCTTCCTGCTCTATGTGAAGTACGGCAAGTTCCGGCATCGCGATTTCATGCTCAGTAAACACATGTGGCATGGGGATGAACAAGTACTCGATGTGGGCTGCGGACGCGGTCTCTTGCTTGCGGGTGCTGCGAAGAGGCTCACTACAGGCCACGTCACTGGCATCGATATCTGGTCTACAGAAGACATGGGCGGCAATGCCGAAGCTGCCACACAGAAGAACCTGCAACTGGAGGGCATTGCGGATCGTTGCACGCTCGTTGGCCTGCCCGCGCAGGAGATGCCGTTTGCAGATGCCAGCTTCGACGTTATCGTTTCAAATCTCTGCCTGCACAACATCTATGACAAGCCCACACGCACACAGGCTCTCAATCAGATCATTCGCGTTCTGAAACCAGGTGGCACGGCAGTCATCAGCGACTACAAACTCACCGGGGAATATGCCGACCACTTCCGCAATGCTGGCTTGAACGTGACAACACAATGGGGCAGCTTCGTCACCACGTTTCCGCCTTTGCGAGTCGTGATCGCAAGAAAGCCCGCATAAATTGCGGGCTTTTGCAGCTTCTATGAACGTGCGCTTACGACTGAGAGATGGGTTTCGTGGTCAGCTGGCCTTCAGGATGGTCCTGCACATCCCATCCCGGCAAGGTCTGGTCACCCACGATGAGCCGCGAACCTTCCTCAAAGAACGCATACGTATAGGCCCAGTTGCGGAAGACCGAGAGGCGATTGCGGAAGCCAATGAGAAAGAAGATGTGTACCACCAGCCACGTAAGCCATGCGGGAAACCCGCTGAGGTGTCCCTTGAACGGCCACTTTACATTCGCCACGGCGGCGCTACGTCCAATGGTGGCCATGTCGCCTTTGTCCGCATAGATGAATGGCTTCTTCATGTGCTCGCCACGCACTTCCAGCGCGATAGAGCGCCCTGCATACTCGCCCATCTGCATCGCGGGCTGAGCGACTCCGGGAACAGGCTTGCCTTCGCTGATGGCGGCTGCAAGATCGCCACAGACGAATATCTCCGGATGTCCCTCTGGATGAAGCTGACCATCCACAATCACGCAACCGCGTCTATCCAGCGGTACGCCCAGCAGCGCTCCCAGCGGCGAAGCCGCCACACCTGCCGCCCACACCGTCACCACTGCGTCTATCCGTTCGTCGCCAACCATCACGTAGCCGGGCTTGACATCGGTCACGCGTGTGTTGGTTCGAACCGTCACACCCAGCGCCGCAAGCTGTTCCACTGCCTTATTCTGCAGGTCTTCAGGATATGCACCCAGAATGTGCGGCGAGCCTTCCAAGATCACCACCTGCGCCTTCGCCGGATCAATATGTTTGAAATCGCGACGGATATATAGTTTCGCGATATCGGAGATAGCGCCTGCAAGCTCCACACCCGTAGGCCCACCACCGATGACGACGAAGTTCAACGCCGGATGACGTCCCGTCTCCTGCATCTCGCCTTCGGCAAGTTCAAAGGCAAGCAGAACGCGGCGACGAATCTCCACAGCATCTTCAAGCGTCTTCAATCCCGGCGCCAGGGGAGCCCAGTCCTCGCGGCCAAAGTAGGAATGTGTTGAGCCTGTGGCCAGGATCAGGTAGTCATACTCCAGCATCACACCGCTCTTCAAGGTGACTCGCTGCGCAGCCACATCGAAGCCCACAACTTCATCCATCAGAACCTGTGTATTGGGGGCACGAAGAATTGCGCGAATGGGCTGCGCAATCTCATTGGGCGACAGCACTGCAAGTGCCACCTGATAAAGCAGTGGCTGAAACGTGTGGTGATTGCGACGATCCACCAGCGTGACGCTGACGTCCGCGTCCTTCAATGCTTCCGCGGCCTTTAATCCGGCAAAGCCGCCACCCACAATTAATACCCGCTTGCGTACACCACCTGTTGGCATTCAGGTCGCTCCTTTTGCTGGTCACCCTGTCAGATGCACGAGGACCTGCCTTGGTCGCTACCGAGGGGTCAGGGCATCTTCAACAGCGTAACCGTAACGGCCCCCTGTGTCCCGACAGATGCTGTGATCTTTGTAACGGCGGCGGTATTTGCATATTGCAGTGGCGACACTGTCACCATTCCGTCATCATCGCTGATGACATTGGACGTGGTTGTGCCGTAGACCGGAGCGGTAGGGCATCTGCCACTGGTGCAGGCAGGCTGCCATCCCGATACAGCTTGATACACGGCAACGGTAGCACCGGCAACAGGATTACCGGATGTATCCAACACGCGAAGCGCCACGTTGCCCAGGGAATCCGTTGCAGCCCCACTCTGCGCATCGCCGCTGACCACCGCTGCACGCAGATTGGCAGCAGCAACTCCAATCAGATTCTGCGTACTGCACACCGTGCTCCACGCGCATGCCTGCACCGTTGCGGTCTCGCCATCGCGTAGAGATCCGTTCGCGGCGATACTGGAAAGCCCTCCTGCGCCGACCGCGGATGCAGACGAGGACAGTCCAGCACGCAATGTGGACGCGGTCCACACCACCGATGTACCTGCGGCCGCCGCGCCGTTCTCCGTAACATCGACAGCAGGAGTGAAGACGGCGCCGGAACCTGAGGCAACGTATTCGGTAGGACGCAGCAATGTAACGACGCGTGCCACCGCCGTCGCCGTAAACGAGGCCTGAACCGTGGAGCCTCCCGAAGACACAGCATTCACCGTGATTGCACCGGTAGCACTCGGTGTAACGTACGTCTGAGCTGTGCCGCTGGCGTCCGTCACCAATGTGCATTGCGCAAGATTGCAGGCACTGACGATGCTTCCCGTAGACGCGGAAACCGTGATCTGCCCGTTGCGAACTGCAGCGCCATTCGCGTCGTTCAATTGCAACGCAAGCAAGCTGGGCGTACCCACTGCGACCGAAGCCGCGGGCTGCGAAGTCATTGCAAGGACATCAGACGGAGCGCCGCCGTAAGTGATCGCGCCCGTAATCGTCGTAGATCCACCTGTAGCGAGATCGGTGACCGTAACATTCTTCGCGCCAGTGGAGCCAAGAGCCGGGGCGATGACTCGAATGGAAGTAGCGGAAAGGCTGACAACACTTGCAGCCACACCGCCAACAGTGACCGTGTTGCCCGGCGCGAAACCCGTTCCGGTGACAACAACTGTTCCACCCGAAGACGAAAGCCGCACTGGTGATACTGTATCGGCGTAAAGAACGCGAGCTCGAAAGGTGTAATCCGCGCGACCATCACCACGCGCGTCAGCAATCGCCAAGCGAACGTTTTCCGTTGCAGCAAACGATGCGCGCAACTGCGACATCCCAGGACGTGCTCCATTGAAGGCAACCGTCTGCGCAGCAAGTCCCGGCTGTGTACCCGTCACATCCAATCCATGCCATATTCCTATCAACGGCATAGCCTTTGTGCTGGTCGCGTTGCCATTTTCATCGGTGGCCGTCACCTCCACCGTTGCGGACCGCCCCGCTTTCACCGCAAACCCCATCCATGACGTGTGACCAACACCACAGAGTCGCGAAGACCATGTGCCATCCAATGGAACAGTACCTGGTGCGCTCTCTGTCCCATCCTTTGCAGTGGAGCAGTCCGACGCCGCATCAGGAACTATGTAGGAAATGAACGAATTGGAGCCTGGCGCAAAGCCTCCGTAACTAAGGGAGACGGCAGATCCAGAAGGCGTTGGATCTCCCATCTGGTAGGGCCCTACGGCATACGCCCCTTTGTAAAGCGGGTTCACAGCCTCGGAGGCGATCGTCACGTAAGTACCTGTACTAAGCGGAATGGCACCAAAATTGAATGACGATCCAACATCGCCCAGGATTGGACCATGAATCCCCTGCGTGTCCCCGGAAGCCCCCGTGACTGGATTGCCCCGGTCGAACGACATGTTGAAACCTGTGACATTGGAGACAGACTGAAAGGCATCCACGCCATAGCTTCCCCATCGCTGGAAGCGCGTAACGGTGAGGTTCACTCCGCCTAATGGGCGCGAACCGGGGGCCAGGAAATTGCCATACATGTTCATCATGTTGGCGGCGGCATACGATGTTGTGCTGTCTGCATACAACAACCACATGGCCGCAATGTCATCTTCACGCAGTGTGAACGGCTGCGGTAGACACTGATACGTGTATGGCCCGCAGATGATATCGATCGGATGCATGATGGGCCAGTGCATCTGTTGCGCGTATGTCGGCGCCGGTGCGCCTGTAAAGACGTTGTCGTTCAGCTGTGACCAGCCAATCCCCAACACCCGTCCAAACGCACGCATCAGTTGATATTGAAGCTGCAGCTGTTGCTCCGCCGCCGCCCCGCTGCATCGACCATTCACCACAATCCGTGCATGTGCAATCTTTCCCGGCTGAATGAATAAGTCCACCAGTTCTGTCACACCATTCGTACGACAACTGGCAGGATCACTCGCTCCAGAACCAAGGAGAGCGTCCGTAATGGAACCGTCCGCATCCAGCACTATGGCAATCTGTTTCGAGGTGTAATTGCTGCTGGAAACGTCCGTAGGCCAGATGGGGCCACTGGAACCCATGTATACATTGGTCGAATTAACATCCTCAGCAAGCGCGCCGCCATTCTTCAGCGTGAACGGCAATCCGCTGAGGTTCCACACAGATGCGGCGGCATCCACCAGCGACACGGCAGCAGCATGATTCACGGCAGAGCTCAATGGTCCGGCATCAACGAAGTACTGCACATCGTTGCGATACCAGTTCATGACCTTGCCCACATTCGTCCACTGCGATCCTGCGACCCATCGCGGATTGGACGCGTGTAAGACATTCGCACAGAAGAATAGGATGAAGAGCGTTGCTCGCTTCACTGTGCGACCTCCAGCCGACGCCACGCACGCAACATGGAAGTCACCACCGCGCGATCCATCTGCGAAATGTCGCTTTTTGCGGTCGGTTCAACTGCTGCGAACGTCTGGGCTGCGGGTTGCACAGTGTTGTGAGCGGGAGCTGCAACCTGCACGGCCAGCCATCGCAGATCAACGCTTCCCTGCACGCTGTCACCGTGCATGACAAAGGCACCCACGCCCCCTGCAGGCGAAGCGTAACCGCACGCCGAATTTGCGCGCAACAGCATCAACCGTTGCTCTTTCACGACGTAACGCGAAGGCTCATCCACCCAAAGCCCGGCCCACTCGCGCAACACATACGTCGCGCCATCGCTCACGCCACGGATGCCCTCTATCACCTGAAAGCGCACAGTGACAATCTCGTCATTGCGTTCCACCGCAGTGACTTCGCCGGTAAAGATCACATCTGCACTTGTGTAGAGGGAATGCAGTGCATCTTCCAGTGTCGACGGCGGCGAAGGCAAGCCATCCGTATCCCCTACCGGCATGACACTGTTCATCATCGCTGCGGAACGCGACATATCCGCAAGGCTCTGTTGCGCACGCATTGACACCGCAAGCGTCATCCATACCCCTGCCACGATCAGAGCCCTGCCGTGCAAATTCAAATGAAAGCATCGCATGTGTCCTTTATCGACACACTGCGGCGCAAACTTCAGCCCGTCACACCTGGAACGGCTGCAACTGCTCCTCCGTTGGCTTCGGCGTCATCAGGCTCACTGCAAACAACGCCAATAGACTGACCAAAAGCGCCGGAAGAATTGCATCGCGCTCTGCAATCGCAGCAGGAAATACACGATGTACCCACGCACTATCCCAGCCCACCGTCACCACGGTTCCCAGCGCAATCGAAGTCACCGCGGCCGCGGCCGTAGCACGCTTCCAGAAGAACGCTGCCAGGATCACCGGTGTCAGTGCGGCAGAATAAATCGTGTACGCATAGAGACTCTTTTTCAGCACGCTCTCCGTGCCGAGCGATTGCCAGAGTGCCCACACTCCCAGCAACACCACCATCAAGCGCGACACCAGCAGCACTTCCTGATCGCCCGCTGTCGGGCGCAGATAGCGAACAAACACATCGTTCACAAGATTCGTTGCCGGGCTAAAGAGGTAGTTGTTTGCCGTCGAGATGATCTTCGCAAAGATCGCGCCCATCATCAGCGCACCCAGGAACTCCACCATCGCATTCCCGCGCAGTCCGTTCATCGCAAGATAAGCAAGGATCTCGCGCGGATGCTGGCTCACTTCGCCCGTGGGGAACATCGCAGATCCCACCAGCGCCAGCGCTACAATCGCCGTCTCCAGGACTACCGTGCCAATCACCCAGCCCACTACGGCATTGCGCGCATCGCGCTCACTCTTCGCAGAAAAAAACTTCTGATACATAGACTGATTGCCCAGCATGAGCAAACACGTAGGCAGAAACAACTCTGCTGCCTGCACCGGTGTAATGTCACCCAGTACCATGAAGTGCGTTGCAGGAAGCGCGGCATGCACTGCATGCCATCCGCCCGTCAGATGAATCAGGATGGGCAGCGACAACAGGATCGTTACGGTTGCCAACGATCCAATCACCACATCCATGTACGCGACAGATCCCATACCCGCAATCGCCGTGAAGACAATGACGAATCCCGCAATGATGTAGCGTCCGGCGATAGCGCTAATGCGATCCGGGAAGATGAGATGGAGAATGTCGCCGCCACCGATCAACTGATAGCTGGTGATTGCCGTATAAGTGAACAGTACTGCAATCACACCAAGCACACGCGCCGTTTGGTTATAACGAGCCTCAAGCAAATCCGGAATCGTGAACTTTGCAAACTTACGCGCGCGTGGTGCGATGAAGAAGATCAGCGCCAGGCCGGCCCAGCCGCCGCCACCCTGCCACAGCGCTGCAAAGCCATGGCGATACGCATTCTCCGCGCCACCCAGCAGCGACCCTGAACCAATCCAGCTTGAGAGCAGCGTGAACACCAGCACAGCCGCAGGCAATGTCCGCCCAGCCACCAGGTAATCCGCTTTCGTACGCACCTGCCGAACGCGTGAGAGCGACACTGCAAGCAGCGTCACCACGATCAGCCCAATCACAATTCCATAAAGACTCATGTGCGAATGAGTCTACTCCGGCGGAAGCGCTAGGAAATCGCCAAGGCCTAACTTGCCGCCTTTCCCGGATTCAATTCCACCTTCGCGACAGCAGATGCAGTCGGCACCTCGCCACTGGCAATCTTCTTTTCTGCCGCGGCGCGTTCAATCTCTGAATTCACTTCACCGCCCAACAGAATCATCACGCCCGACAGATAAAACCAGAGCAACAGGATGATGACAGCGCCAAGCGATCCGTATGTAACGGAATAACTGTTGAAGTAATGCAGATACACACGCAGGGCAACCGAACCCGCAATCCATCCGAGCAATCCAACAACGCCGCCGGGTGTAAACCAACGCCATACCCGGTGCTGCACATCAGGGCAGCAGTAATACATCACCTCAAACGAAAGAATCACCAGCAATGACGCCACAATCCAATACAGCACACGCAGGATGATCGCCAGCACCCAAGCGCCGCGAAACAAGTGTGCAAGATAATTCGCAGCGAGATCACCGCCGAACAGAACCAGCACAGAAGCAAGAATCAGCGAGCCCACAACCAGCGTGAGACCCATCGCCTCCACGCGAGCCTTCCAGAAAGGACGCGACTCCCGCACGCGATAGACAGAGTTCAGCGTGTCCTGCAGTGCGGAGATACCAACGCTTGCAGAGAACAATGCGAACAGAAGTCCAAACGTAACCTTCCCAGGCGTAGACGCGCTCGTGGTCTGACGAAACGTCTCCGTGACCAGCGCGAAAGCGGTAGGCGGGATTAACGTCCCAAGCTTGTTCAACAACGCAAAATATAGATGCCCTGACGACTTCGCGATCAATCCCATCAAGGATGAAATCGCGATCAAAGCGGGAAAAATAGCAGAGAAGAACGCATACGCAAGCTGCGATGCACGGCCGAAAAGGTTGTCGTCATCAATGCCCTTCCACGTACGCTTCGCCACTTCTTTCAGCGGAACGCCTCGTAGATCCCACATCCTATGGATCGGCGAACTCTGCACCATTGCCCATGCGTTCTTCTCCATTGCATGTAGGCCCCATCCGCGTTCGGCTGCCCTCTGCTGCGGATTCTCGGGTGTGTGTGCGGTCGGCTGCGTCATTGCAGGTTCCTCGTATGCCGTGGGGCATGAAACGGACGCAGAGGTCCGTGGGGATTCGAGTTCCTGCGTTGTTCAGATGCGAGAAGCCGTCAGACTGTCGTCCACAGAGAAGTGGTTTAGAGCCCGGCAAACTCTGGGGTCGCCGCGATCAAGGCCTGCGTGTACGCTTCGCGAGGATGTTCGCAGATGCTGACCGCATCGCCCGCTTCAACCAGTTCACCGCGACGCATCACTGCCACGCGGTCGCACAAATACCGCACCAACGGCATGGAATGCGAAATGAATAAGCACGTCAATCCTCGCGTCTTCTGCAAATCACGCAACAGATTAATCACCTGCGCACCCACCGACACATCCAGTGCGCTCACCGGCTCATCCAGTACCAGGAACTCCGGCCGCAACGCCAGCGCACGCGCAATGTTGATGCGCTGCCGCTGACCTCCGCTGAACGCATGCGGATACCGATCCAGCGCGGAAGCATCCAATCCCACCTCGCACAGCATGGCGGTCAATGTTTCTTCCATTGACCGCCCCTGCAGCGTCTGTTCGCCGTGAATGGCAAATGGCTCCGCAAGGATGTCGCGTACCCGCATACGCGGATCAAGAGCAGCAAAGGGGTCCTGAAACACCACGCCCATTCGGCGCCGCAGCGCCTTCATCTCGCTGCGACCAGCCTTCAGTACATCCATCCCATCAAAATGAACCGTGCCCTGCGTTGGTTCAATCAACCGCAGCACCATGCGCGCCACAGTGCTCTTACCGCTGCCGCTCTCGCCCACCAGCCCTAGGATCTCTCCCCGCGCAATGGAAAGCGAAACACCGCTGACCACGCGGCTGTTGCCGTATTCCTTCACAAGCCCTTCGGCAACCAGTAGCGGAGTACTCATAGTGCGGATGCTATCAAACGCGCTACGCTGGTGTGCGTATGGCAACGCTTCGATCCTTCCTGATACTGCTCGCCGCGCAACTGGCAGGCGAGGCGTTGCACCGCGCGCTGCATCTGCCGCTGCCCGGCGCCGTGCTGGGCATGGCGTTGCTTGCAGTCATCCTGCTGCTTCGCAAACGCGAACCAGACGCAGCGCTGGTGCAAACCTCCAACGGTCTATTGCGCTGGCTCGGCTTGCTATTCATCCCTGCTGGCGCGGGCGTCGTGGCGAACCTCGGTCTGTTGCGCTCTGCATGGCTACCCATTACCGTGGCGCTTTTGCTCTCCACCGCGTTGACTGTGGCGGCGACAGCACTCGTCATGCAATGGCTGCTACGTCGCGGCCAACGCGTCGCCATCACGTCGGAGCAACGATGACACTGCGCACTGAACCACTGCTGTGGCTCCCACTGACGATTTTGTTTTATCTGGCAGGCGCATGGTTGCAGCGCCGCACACGATCCCCATTGGCCAACCCGACGCTCATCGGCATCGTGCTGGTCGGCACTTCGCTCTGGCTGCTGCACATCTCTTATGCGCAATACTTCTCCGCCGTGCAGCTACTGCACTTCCTGCTTGGACCGGCCACCGTGGCGCTCGCCATTCCCGTGGTGCAATCGCTGGAGCATCTGCGACGCGGCCTTCTGCCCACGCTCGCCGCTCTCTTCGCCGGTTCCGTAACAGGAGCAGTCAGCGCCTACGCCCTGGTTCGTCTCTGTGGAGGAAGCCGCTTTCTTGCGCTTTCCATGCTGCCGAAGTCGCTCACAACTCCCATCGCTATGGGGGTTTCGGACACCATCGGCGGCAGCGCGTCCCTCACAGCCGTCTTCGCCATCCTTGCCGGCATCCTCACCGCCATTGCACTGCCCATGCTGCTGCGAACGCTACGTGTCCATCATCCGGCAGCCACTGGACTAGCCGCCGGGACCGCCGGAAGCGGCATTGCAGCGGCCAGCGTCATCCCGCTCGGCCCTGTTCCGGCAGCCTTCGCGGGCATCGCCATTGGCGTCAACGGCTTGATGACTGCCCTGCTGGCTCCGCTGCTTGCCCGGATCTTTACTCACTGGTAAGTTATCTTGCCACTTGAATCCGGCACACTCCGGCAAGCATCATGGAATGCATCCATGACAAGCGCCGGATCGACCAAGCCCATCAATACACCCGCACAAGTGCTGTTTGCCTCGCTCGTAGGCACCACCGTAGAGTTTTTCGATTTCTATATCTACGCCACAGCGGCCGTTATCGTATTCCCGCTCCTGTTCTTCCCGGCAGGCGATCCCACCGCGGCGACGCTTCAATCGCTGGCGACCTTCGCGATCGCTTTCATTGCTCGGCCCATTGGATCGGCTCTCTTTGGCCACTTCGGCGACCGGATCGGACGCAAAACCACGCTGGTCCTCGCGCTTTCCACCATGGGCCTCTCCACCGTGGGCGTGGGGCTACTGCCTACGTATAAGACCGCGGGTGTCCTTGCATCGCTGCTGCTGGCGTTGTGCCGCTTTGGACAGGGCATTGGACTTGGTGGCGAATGGGGCGGCGCTGTCCTGCTTGCTACGGAAAATGCACCACCGAACAAACGCGCCTGGTATGGCATGTTCCCGCAGCTTGGCGCTCCCATCGGCTTCTTCTTCTCCAGCTCCGTTTTTCTGGTGCTTTCGAAGTGGCTCACGCCCGCGCAGTTCCTATCGTTCGGCTGGCGTCTGCCGTTCCTCGCCAGCGGCGTGCTTGTACTGCTTGGCCTCTACGTGCGACTCACCATCACGGAAACGCCCGTGTTCGCTGAATCCATGGCACGCCGCGAAGCCCAGCGCGTGCCCATCCTCTCCGTGCTGAAGAACCACTTCGGTACAGTCATTGCGGGCATCCTCACCAGCCTCTCGGCGTTCGTCGCCTTCTATCTGATGATCGTCTTCACGCTCACATGGGCAACGACCGCCCTCGGCTACTCCAAGCCGGATTTCCTGAGGATGCAGTTGGTCGGCGTGCTTTTCTTTGCGCTGGCCATTCCAGTGGCGGCTCTACTGGCAGAGAAAGGCCGCAAGCCTGTCATGATCGCCATTAACGTCGCCATCGGTGCCTATGGCTTCGCCTTCGCGCCGCTATTTCAGGCAGGGCACGGTGGTGCACAACTGATGCTCATACTTGGACTCACACTGATGGGCCTTGTCTACGGCCCACTTGGCACAGTCCTCTCTGAACTCTTCCCAACGCCTGTACGCTACACCGGCAGCTCTCTCGCCTTCAGCATTGCAGGCATCGTGGGCGCATCGCTCGCACCCTACATTGCACTGTGGCTCGCGAAGCACTACGGACTGAAGTACGTGGGCTACTACCTCACTTCATCCGCCGTGCTCACCATGATCGGCCTGCTCGCCATCCGCGAAACAAAGCACAGCGATATGGCCGCAGCCGTCCAGGCTCCGTAGCCTTTACAACGCAGGATGTGCCAGGTGGAAGCGCGTCTTCTCCTGGTACATCCGCGCAAAGGCCAGCAGCCGCGCGTCGTCATAAAGCTGGCCAAGGAACGTGACGCTCACCGGCGTCCCCGGTCCCCCAACATTCATACGCCCACCATCGGTGGTGTCCTGAGGCAACGGTGCATCCTGATCGCGCAAGCCGTTCGGGACAATCACTGCAGGATGCCCGCTTAGGTTAGTTGCCGTCAGTTGCGGTCCGCCACTGGGCGTAACGATAATGTCCACCGACGCAAATAGCTTGGCCAACTCCGCAATGATCAACGACCGCGCGCGCATAGCCTGCACATAATCCACACCGCTATACATGCGTGCGGTGCGGAACTGGTTCGGCCAATCGTTGGGCGACTGCTCCGTCAACAGATTCACGCGACCATTCCGCGTAATCTCGTCGAACGCCGCAGCGGCCTCCACACCCAACACTTTGCTGATGGATGAAAACGGCAGCGCAGGCAGCTTCACCGGAATCAACTTGATGCCCATGCCGCGCAAAACATCCAGCGCCGCGCGATCATATTTGCTGTCATAGCGCTGCCGCTCAAAGTTGCGCTCGCGCTGTTCCCGTTGCGCCGCCGTCTCGTCCTTCTCCGCAGCACGCGGTGTTGGCTCCGCGAATGCACTCTCCAGATAACCAATCCGCAACGAACCCAACTCCGTCCTGCCTGCTTGCATAAACCGGACATCCGATCGCACAGACAAATCCTTCTCATCCGCACCAGCAATCGCAGCCATCACCAGAGCAGCATCCTGGGCGTTGTGACAGATTGGCCCAAGCTTATCCATGCTCCAGCTCAACGCCATCGCGCCCGTGCGCGGCACAAAGCCAAATGTGGGTCGATGTCCCGTCGTACCGCAGCGAGTACTTGGCGAAGAGATCGACCCCTGCGTCTCCGAACCAATCGCAAACGCACAGCATCCCGCAGCCACAGCAGAAGCAGGTCCCGCAGACGATCCACTCGATCCCTGCTTCGGATTCCAAGGGTTGCGTGTCTTCCCACCAAACCAAAGATCGCCCTGCGCCAACGCACCCAGTGTCAACTTCGCAATCAACACCGCGCCCGCTGCATCTAGGCGCTGCACTACCGTGGCGTCTTCGTCGATGACTTGATGCTCAAACCCGCCTGCGCCCCACGTCGTGGGATAGCCCTTCACAGCAAGCAGATCCTTAGCGCCCCAAGGAATGCCATGCAGAGGCCCACGCCACTTCCCCTTCGCAGCCTCCGCATCCAGCGCGGCAGCCTGCTTCAACGCGCGCGCGTCCGTCGCCGTGATCAGTAAATGCAGCTTCGGATCAAGCCGACGCAAGCGTTCCAAATAGAACTTCACCAGTTCTACTGCGCTGATCTTTTTCGCACGCAGCAACGCGCCCAGTTCTCCGATGGAAGCGAAGGCCAACTTCTCCTTGTCCGCAAGCAACGCTGCATCTGCCTTCTCATGGACTTGCTCTACGGCGGCAGCGGCTTTCGGCATCACAAATCCCACCGGACGCGGATCAAACACATCCGCAGGCGCAACGGAATTTGGAAGATGGAGATCGCGAATCGCCTGCAATCCCTTGAGCTGCGTGATCACGTCGCCCAGCATCATCTTCTTCTGCTCATCCGTCAGCGTGATGCCCGCAATCGCTGCGGCCGCGGCCAGCATCTCTAGCGTGATTGCAGGGTTCTCACTAATCCTGGGCGCTTCATACTTGGCCGCCTGTTGCGCAGAGGCACTCTGCGCCATCAATCCCAACAACGCACCGGGAAACAACGTCTGCCCCAATCCCGCGGCGCCACACCGCTCCAGAAACTCTCGCCTGTCCATCATGCCCTTCACTCTACCGCGCTTCCCTGCGCAGCGACATGCAAATTCGCATCTACGACACACAGAAACAAGCGCCGTTCCGCCCGCAACGCGCGTCTAAGCCTGAGAATGATGCGTTTCCCTACAGCACTCTGCAACGGCATGGCGATGACGTGCCTGCTGGCCTCTCTCTGCGCCGCGCAGTCTCCAACGACGCCGGTAGTGACGAAAGCGCCGCTACACACCCTTCCGGCGCAGCGAACCGAAATCGTTGGCTATTTCCCGCAATGGGGTATCTACAACCGCCGTTATATCGCGGTCGATCTCATCCACAGCGGAGCCGTACGGTCGCTTACGCAACTGGACTATTCGCAGGCCAACATTAGTAACAATGCATGTGCCCTTGCCGATTCCAAGGCAGACACGGAGATGATCTTCAAAGCAGAAGACTCCGTTGATGGCGTAGCCGATCAGCCGGATGCTCCCCTGCGTGGCAACTTCCATCAACTGCAACTGCTGAAAGCGCGCTATCCCAAACTGCGCATCCTGATCTCCATCGAGGGCAGACCCGACCTCTTTGCCGAAGCCGCCAGGCCTGAAAACCGCGTGGCCTTTGTGCATTCGTGCATCGCACGATTCCTCGAAGGTCATATCGCCCCTGGCATCGAGGCGCCGCATCTCTTCGACGGCATCGATGTGGACTGGGAATATCCCGGCGCTGATGATGCCGACGACTTCTACGCACTGATGGCAGAGTTTCGCCGCCAGATGGACACCATCCGATTGAAATCAATGGCGCTGCGTGCAGGTACTTCGCAACGCGGCTTCACGCTCTCCATCGCCAGCGGCGCTGCGCAGAAACACATCACTCCCATCGATTGGAAACGTGTCGCCGCCAGTGTCGATCAGATTGGCGTTATGGCTTACGACTACTACGGCCCCTGGGCGCGCGATACGGGATTCCATGCGCCACTCGCCTCTGCCAATCCCAAAGCGGAGACTGTGACCACCACCATCAACGCGTACCTCGCCAGTGGCGCACCTGCGAAGCAGCTACTGCTCGGCGTTCCGTTTTATGCCTATCAATGGCACAACGTCGCGCAGGGAGGCAGCTACGGACTGAACAGCAAAGGCGACCCCGTTCGCGGCAATCTGAATCAATCCACCGCCGCCACGCTCATGCAGAATCCAGGCGCGCATCTTTATCGCGATCCTCTGTCGCATGCCCCCTGGATCTACGATGGAGACAACTTTCTCACCTTTGAAGACGCCGTCTCACTGCAGGCAAAGACTGCTTTCGCCCGCGACAACAATCTCGGCGGCATTATGGTCTGGGAGCTGAGCGGCGACACGAACGATGCACAACTCCTTCACGCCTTATCGAAGGACGCTCCCGCAACAAAGTAAGTTCAGAACACTAACTTGTTCGCAAATGCGAAGAGGATGCCAGCGATTGGCATCCTCTTCGCGTTTCTATTCACAGTGAACGATTAATCGCCAGCAACCGGCTCCAACTGTCCATGCGGCTGCGTTACCTTCTTGCGCGTCAACTTGCGGCTCAAGCGCTCCACACGCTCGCGCCAGCGGTCGAAGTACAAGTAAATTACCGGCGTGGTGAACAGTGTCAGACACTGCGACACAATCAGACCACCGATGATGGTGATACCCAGAGGCCGACGCAGTTCCGAACCAACGCCCGTACCAAACGCCAGCGGAACACCGCCCAGCAGCGCAGCCATCGTCGTCATCATGATGGGACGGAAACGCAGTAGGCAAGCCTCATAAATGGCCTGCTCTGCTGTCTTGCCATGCTCACGCTCGGCAACAATCGCAAAGTCGATCATCATGATCGCGTTCTTCTTCACAATGCCGATCAGTAGCAAGATTCCGATCATCGCGATGACCGACATGTCCACCTGCGTCAGCAACAGTGCCACGACAGCGCCCACGCCCGCAGAAGGCAGCGTGGAAAGAATCGTCAGTGGATGGATGAAGCTTTCATACAACACGCCCAGCACGATATACACCGCAGTGAGAGCCAACAGCACCAACACAGGAACCGTGGAAAGCGAATCCTGGAACGCAGCCGCCGTTCCCTGGAATCCTCCAGTAATGTTCGCCGGCATGCCAATCGCATTACGCGCGTTCTCAATCGAAAGCGCAGCGTCTGACAACGCCACACCCGGCGCCAGGTTGAACGACAGCGTTGCCGATGGCGACAAGCCCTGGTGGTTCACCTGCAACGGAATACGCTGATTTTCAAAGTGCGTAATGGCCGACAGCGGAACCTGCGTTCCATTGCTGGTCTTCACAAAAATCTCGCGCAACTGTTCCGGGGTGGCCTGCCATTGCGGCGCCACTTCCATTACCACGTGATATTGGTTCAACGGCTTATAGGTAGTGGAAACCTGCCGCTGGCCAAACGCGGCATTCAGTGTCTGATCCACCGTCAACGCGCTAATGCCGAGTCGCGATGCCGTATCTCGATCGATCACCAGCTTCGCTTCCAGTCCATGGTCCTGCTGATCGGTCGCCACATCGCGAAGCTGCGGCGTCTTCATCATCTGCGCCATCATCAACGGCGCCCAGTGATTCAGATCAGAGACGGAATCCGCAGACAGCGTGTACTGATACTGTGTCGCCGACTGGCGACCACCAATATTCAGCTCCTGCTGCGATTGCAGGTACGCTATCACGCCCGGCGTTCGCGACAATTTCGGACGCAGACGATTGATGATCTCATCTGCATTCGACTTATCCTTGCGCTCATTCAACGCCTTCAGAGAAACAAACAGATTGCCCTGGTTCGAAGCGCCACCACCAGGTCCACCGCCGCCGACAAACGCCATCACGTTTTCAATGTCAGGATCCTGCTTCATGATGGTCGCCATGTCGATGATCTTCTGCTTCATCACACCAAACGACACATCTTGTTGCCCCTGGATACGACCACCCAGACGCCCCGTATCCTGCTGCGGGAAGAACCCTTTCGGAACAATCGCGAAAAGATAGATGTTCAAGCCAAACGTAACAAGCCAGATAATCAGCACGGGCAGCTGATGCCGCAGCACCCAGCTCAAGCCGTGCTCGTATTCCTCGCGAAGCCAGATAAAGAACTTCTCGCTCCACAGATACAGCTTGCCATGCTTCCGCGCGCTGTGTGGCTCAAGGAACTTCGCTGACAACATCGGCGTCGTCGTCAGCGAAACCACCAACGACATCAAAATGGCAACCGACAACGTGACGGCAAATTCGCGGAACAGGCGGCCCACAATGCCACCCATCAGCAGAATCGGGATAAACACAGCGATGAGCGAAATGCTCATGGACAACACGGTGAATCCGATTTCCTTCGAACCCACCATCGCCGCGTGATACGGATCAAGCCCCTCTTCCAGATGGCGCGAGATGTTCTCGATCACCACGATCGCATCGTCCACGATGAAGCCCGTCGAAATGGTCAGAGCCATCAGCGACAGGTTATCCAGCGTGTAACCGAGCAGATACATGATGCCGAACGTGCCAAGGATCGACAGTGGCACGGACACCGATGGAATCAGAGTGGAACGCACTTCGCGCAGGAACGCGAAGACGACCAACACCACCAGCACGATGGTCAGGATCATCGTCTGGGTAATGTCTTTCACTGACGCACGCACTGTCTGCGTACGGTCCAACGAAACCTGAAGCTTGATCGCCGGATTGATCGACGCCTGCAGCAACGGAAGCTGCGCCAGCACGCGATCCACCGTCTCAATCACGTTCGCGCCCGGTGACTTGAATACCGTCAGCAGGATGGCCGGTTTGCCGTTGAACTGACCATAAGTCAGGTTGTTCTCAACGGAATCCACCACCTCTGCCACGTCACCAATGCGGACAATACCCACGCCCTTTGAAGGAGTCGGCGCAGTCTGATTCGAAGTGAAGTTGCTAACAGCCGCAGAGGCATAGCCAGCGCCGCTATTGATGTTCGCGTTCGCGCCCACCACGCTCGCGGTATTGGCGCTGCTGATCGCGCTGGCCACATTCGATTGCAGACCATTGTTCGCCGTCGCATTTGTAACCGAACCGCCGGTGACCGCCACGATGCGAGGACGATACGCATTCGCGCCAAAGAGTTGATCCGTCGTTGAAACGGACCAACGCTGGTCATCACCGTTCAGATATCCAGTCGGCTCCAGGACATTGATCGTCTGAATGCCCGCCGCCAGCTGCAGCAGGGACAGGTTGTACGACGTGAGCTGGTTCGGGTTCGCTTCCACGCGTACGCCCGGTTTTGCGGAACCGCCCACAAACGTCTGACCCACGCCTTGAATAGCGGCGATCTTCTGCGCCAGGATGGAGTCCGCTGCATCGTAAATCTGCGGCACGGTCAGCGTGTCGCTGGTCATCGCCAGAATCAGAATCGGCGCTTCCGAAGGATTGATCTTGCGATAGCTCGGATTCTGCGGCATGTTCGCCGGCAACTGCGCTCGCGCCGCGCTGATAGCAGCCTGCACATCACGCGCTGCACCGTTGATATCGCGGTTCAGGTCGAACTGCATCGTGATGTTTGCAGATCCCTGCGACGACGTCGACGTCATCTGGTTGATGCCCGCGATACGCGAGAACTGGCGTTCCAACGGCGTTGCGACCGACGATGCCATCGTCTCCGGATCACCACCCGGAACGCTGGCGCCCACGCTAATAACCGGGAACTCTACATTCGGCAGCGAGGAAACCGCCAACATCTTGTATGCCACTGCTCCGGCAAGGATGATGGCGAACGAAAGCAGGAACGTAGCAATCGGACGCTGAATAAACGGTTTGGAAAAATGGACGCCCGCAATACTACCGAGCGGGTCGGACTCGCCTTCAGCAGAACCTGCGTTTCGGCGTTCTTCAGCTGCCGTTGCGTGCTCATGCGGAGAGTGGTCCCCACCACGCACAAAGCGGTCATCCAGACGGGCGCGATCCCCCGGACGCACGTGCTCCGTGGGTGTCTTATCGCCGGGTTCGGGTGCTGTATTCATTGCATCGGTCCTTGTGTTGGACAGGAAAAACCAGTCGTTGGCACAGTCGAGGGTGCGCTGTTAATCTCCGGTCGCATACTGCGGTTCGTCCTCATGCAGATGCTTCAGACGTTCACGGTCGCCTTCTTCCGTTCCCAGATACTTGCGTCCAATGCGGTCAAAGAACAGGTACACCACCGGCGTCGTATACAGCGTCAGGACCTGCGAAACAATCAGGCCGCCGATGATCGTGATACCCAGCGGACGACGCAGTTCTGATCCGGTGCCCGTGCCCAAAGCCAGCGGTACACCACCCAGCAACGCGGCCATCGTCGTCATCATGATGGGGCGGAAACGCAGCAAACACGCCTGATAAATCGACTCTTCCGGCGACTTGCCGCCTTCACGCTCAGCTTCCAGCGCGAAGTCAATCATCATGATGGCGTTCTTCTTCACAATGCCGATCAGAAGAATGATGCCGATCAACGCGATCACCGAAAGGTTTGTCCCGGTAATAAACAACGCCAGGATGGCGCCCACACCCGCGGACGGCAGGGTGGAAAGAATCGTGATGGGGTGAATGTAGCTTTCGTACAGAACACCCAGAACGATGTACACCGTGATCAACGCAGCCAGAATCAGGATGGGCTCATTCGACAACGAAGCCTCAAACGAAGCGGCAGTTCCCTGGAAGTTCGCATTCACACTCAGCGGCATGTTCAGCTCTTTTTCCGCCTTGCGCACCTGCGAAACTGCGTCGCCGATCGAATATCCCGGCGCCAGGTTGAACGAAATGTTCACTGACGGGAACTGTCCTTCGTGCGAAATAGCCAGCGTGACCTTCTTCTGCTCAAAGTGCGTGAAGGCCGACAAAGGAACCTGCGTTCCGCTGGACGACTTCACATAAATGCTATCCAGCGCCTTCGGGCTCTTCTGATACTGCGGCGCCACTTCCAGAATCACGTGGTACTGATTCTGCTGCGTAAACATCGTCGACACCTGGCGCTGACCGAACGCGTCGTACAGCGTGTCATCAATGTTCTGCGGCGTAATGCCCAGTCGCGATGCGGTATCGCGATCAATCACCAGCGAAGCTTCCAGACCTTCCGTCGTCTGATCGGAAGCGACATCTGCCAACGCGGGCAGCGTCTTGAACTTCTCCACAATGCGATTCGTCCACAGCACCAACTCATCGCTGTTTGCATCTTCCACGGAGTACTGGTACTGCGTACGCGCCGTGCGGTTTTCCACCGTCAGATCCTGCAACGGCTGCATGTACGCCTTGATACCTTCCACCTTGTCCAGGTTCGGCTGCATGCGACGAATGATGTCGGAAGCGCTCATCTTTCGCTCTTCACGATCTTTCAGGTTGATCTGAATACGGCCAGAGTTCAGGGTCTGATTCGTCGCATCAATGCCGATGAAGGATGAAAGCGAATCCACATCCGGATCCTTCAGGATGGCGTTCGCCAAAGCCTGCTGACGTTGGCTCATTGCGCCAAAGCTGATGTCCTGTGGCGCATCCGTAATCGCCAGGATCACACCCGTATCCTGCACAGGGAAGAAGCCCTTCGGCACCCACATGTACATCAGCAGGGTCAGAACAAAGGTAGCTGCGGTCACCAGCAAGGTGAGTGTCTGATGACGCAGCACCCAGCGCACACCGGTAGCGTAACGAGCGATGACCCAGTTGAAGAAGTCTTCGCTGACCTTGTAGAACTTACCCTTCTCGTGTTCCGGAGTGTGCTTCAGCAGCTTTGCCGCCATCATCGGCGTCAACGTCAGCGAAACCACGGCAGACACAAGAATCGTCACCGACAGTGTCACGGCAAATTCGCGGAACAGTCGTCCCACGATATCGCCCATGAACAGTAGCGGAATCAGCACAGCGATCAGTGAAATGGTCAGCGACAGAATCGTGAAGCCGATCTGCTCCGATCCCATCAGCGCCGCTTCCAGTGGTGAATGTCCCTCTTCGAGATAGCGGTCGATGTTTTCGACCATCACGATGGCGTCATCCACCACGAAACCGGTCGAAATCGTCAGCGCCATCAGTGAAAGGTTATTCAGCGAATAGCCCAGCAGGTACATCACCGCGAACGTGCCCACAATGGACAGCGGCACCGCGACAGCGGGAATAATCGTCGCGCGCCACGAACGCAGGAACAGGAAGATAACGAAGACGACCAGGCCGATGGTCAGCACCAGTTCGAACTTCACGTCCGCAACGGAAGCACGAATCGAACCGGTACGATCGGTCAACGTCTCCAGCTTTACCGATCCCGGAAGTGTCGCCTGCAACTTCGGCAGCAGCGCCTCAATGCGATCCACTACGCCGATGATGTTCGCGCCCGGCTGACGCTGAATGTTGATGATGACGGCAGGCTGTGTATTCGGATTGCCGTCCTCATCACGACGTCCCATCCATGCGGCCTGGAATGCGTTTTCCGCACCGTCGACGGAATTTGCCACGTCGCTCATGCGAACCGGTGATCCGTTGCGATACGCCACGATGACGTCCTGATAGTCCCTCGCGGACAGCAACTGGTCATTCGCGCCGATCGTGTAGCTCTGCAGACGGCCGTTCAGGTTGCCCTTCGCCTGATCCACGTTCGCTGCAGCCAGCGCCGTACGCAGGTCTTCCAGCGACATGCCGTAACCAGCTAGCGCCGTCGGATTCGCCTGGATACGAACACCGGGCTTCTGTCCGCCCGCAATCGAAACCAGACCGACGCCAGAGAGCTGGGAAATCTTGTTGGCCAGAATCGTGTCGGCCAGATCTTCCACCTTCGTTAGCGGCAGGGTTTGCGACGTCAAAGCCAGCGTCAGAATCGGCGCGTCGGCCGGGTTCACCTTGTTGTAGATCGGGGGATTCGGCAGGTCCTTGGGAAGGTAGCTGCTGGCAGCGTTAATCGCCGCCTGTACATCCTGCTGCGCCACGTCGATGGATTCCGCAAGATTGAACTGCAGCGTAATGATCGATCCGCCGCCGGACGACGTGGACGTCATCTGCGTCAGACCCGGAATCTGGCCGAACTGGCGTTCCAGCGCACCCGTAACGGCAGAGGTCATCACCGTCGGCGATGCGCCGGGATAGTAGGTCTGCACCTGGATCGTCGGGTAATCGACCTGCGGAAGGGCCGAAACCGGAAGCTGCGTGTAGGCAACGCCACCCGCCAGCAAAACGGCAACCATCAATAGAACTGTGGCAACCGGACGAAGAATAAATGGCCGGGACGGACTCATGCGCGGAGGCTCCGGAAAGGGTAAACAGGCCGGGACGGGGCGTTAAGCATCCCGTTCCGGCCTGGAACATCAGTTGTCAGCAGCATTGCCGCTGAGTGACCGGCATCGCTGCCGGGAAATCTACTGCTGCGGGCGACGACGACCCGAACCCTGGCCGCCCATTTGGCCATTCGCGCCTTCACGGTTCTGGTTCGGACCGTGGCTCGTGCCAAGCCCGCTGCTATCCGTGCTACCGGCTGCCTGGCCACGACCGCGACCCGGCGCCATGGCCGGAGAAACGTCGGAATCACGGCCGTTGCTGAAATCGCCCTTGCCCGGATTCGGATTGCTCTTCTGGGCATCTGCATTTTGGGCTGCCTTGCGTGCCGCCTGCATATCGTCTGAAGGACGCGGGATCACACGGCTACCTGGCTGCAGTTTTTCCTGGCCATCCGTAACCACCTGAGCGCCCGCCTTCAGGCCGCTACGCAAAATCACGTTCGTACCCTGCGTGCTGTCCACAACAACCTGGACCACATCCACAGGGAAGTTCTGGTTGCTTGGACGAGCACCACCGCCTGCCTGGCCAGCCCGCTGTCCGCCCGCGCCACCCGACGCATTCGCGTCTGGCGATCCCGGACCGGCTGCGGTATTGGCGCCACCTGCGGGTGCATTCGCGCCACCACCATTGGCATTGCCGCCGCCGTTACGTCCACCACGTCCCGCGCCACCACCAGCACCGCCACCGGCAACCGGGTTGGCCTGTCCCTTGGTGCGATCAATCGCGTAAACAAACGTGCCACCATTACCTGTCTGAATCGCCGCAGCTGGAATTACCAGCGAATTGGGACGATTCTCCAGAATCAGGTGAATGTTTACGAACTGGTTCGGATACAGCTCATTGCCTTCATTCTGGAAGACTGCCTTCAGCTTCGCTGTCCCGGTCGTCGTATCGATCTGGTTGTCCACTGTCAGCAGCGAACCAGTCGCCAGCTTCTGCGAGTTGGAGCGATCCCACGCCTCAGCCACCAGCTTCTGACCACCGCGCATGTGAGAAAACACCTGCGGAATCTGGTCTTCCGGCAGCGTGAAAATCACGGAAATCGGCTGCACCTGCGTAATCACCACCAGCCCGGTCGTCGACGATGCCGATACGATGTTGCCCACGTCCACCTGACGCAGACCCACCACACCATTAATTGGTGACGTGATGCGTGTGTAGTTGAGATTGACCTGCGCAGCTTCAATGGCAGCCTTATCGGCGGCCAGAGTACCCACGGCCTGCCCTGCGGTCGATTCCTGCGTCTGCGTGCTTTCCTTGCTGACCACACCAGCCTGATACAGCTGGGTATAGCGCTGCGCCTGCGCCTGTGCGTACACGGCATTTGCCTGATCGCGCACCAGGTTACCCTTTGCCTGCGCCAATGCTGCTTCATAGGGACGAGGATCGATCTCGATCAACAACTGCCCCTGCTTCACACGCTGACCTTCGGTGAAGTTCACGCGGGTGATCTGGCCATCCACACGGCTGCGCAGCGTCACGGTGTTGTATGCCGTCACGGTGCCAAGCGCCTGCAGCGAAATTGGCATTGTCTTCAACGTGGCAACGTCATATGCCACAGGCACGATCTGCCCTGCGCCGCCACCACGGCGACCGCCCGGTCCGGCTGTCTCCTTCGGCTTGTTGGTCACGATGCGGTATACAACAAAGCCAATCGCGCCACCCACCAATAGGATGATAATCAGGACGCGCAGCCACGAACCGCCCTTCTTCGGCTCCTCCGGATGCTGAGACGCATCATTGGCGAGACCGGTCGAAGAAGGCGAAGCGTGAACCGGCAGCGCCGGATTCGAAGAAGAGACTGGGTGCTCGCTGGCAGTAAGCGACATACGTTTGCGTAGAACCGTCCTGATTTTTTCAGATGAGGTGTGTCACCGGCGTGCACGGGAATCCGGCACACTCTCTTTGACTATAAGGAATGACGGACAACCCTGACAGAAGGTTTCGTGAGAATTAACGCCAGGCACCCGTGAGCGCTAATACCGCGTCTTTATAATCTCCATGTTGCCGGTCCCTCACTCCGGCATCTCCGTATCGCGGATAACAAAGAGACAGGGAGTCGCAAACCATGGAAGACGATCGCCTGTCCGGCGTCGCCGCAACTGTATACCCAGAGGCGAATGAGGCCAATGATGTGCCTCTGTGCGTCGACCTCGACGGCACCCTGGTAAAAAGCGACACCCTCATCGACGCGGTTCTCCTGCTGGTCCGTCAGCAACCCGCTTCCCCGCTGCACTGGCACCGCTGGGTCAGCAAGGGCCGGGCAGGGTTCAAGCGCGAAATCACCGGCCGAGCCCAGGTCGATGTCGAATTTCTGCCCTACAACCAGCCGCTGCTGGAATACCTGTGGGAACAGCACGCTCTGGGACGCCGCATTTATCTCGCAACTGCGGCAGACATTGGGTTTGCGCAACAAGTCGCTGACCACTTTGGCGACCTGTTCACGGGTGTACTCGCCTCCGATGGCACCCTGAATCTGGCGGGATCCAACAAGCTGAAGGCTTTTCAGGACCGCTTCCCCGAAGGCTTTACCTACATCGGCAACGCCATTCCCGATCGCACACTCCTACGTGAAAGCGTCCTGCCCATGGTCGCCAATCCGCACCGGAAACTGCGGAAGGCCCTCCAGGCCGACCGCACCGCCATTCACCGCGAATTTATCGACCGCAGGTCCACATCCAAGGTCTTTTTGAAGACCATCCGGGCGCACCAGTGGGCGAAGAATGCCCTCATCTTCCTGCCCACCATCCTGGCCCACGACTTCTCAGGGCGCAGCTTGATCGCCTGCCTTTTGGCGTTCTTCTCCCTGTCCTTCTGCGCCAGCGCGACCTACATCATCAACGATCTGCTCGACATCGAAGCAGATCGCCGCCACCCGCGAAAGCGCCTCAGGCCCTTCGCCTCCGGAGACCTCTCACCCATTGCGGGTGTAGCAATTGTGGTGGCGTTTTTCCTGATTGCCGTGGTGCTCGCCGTTCTCGTACCGCACACCGCCGGCCATTTCTCCGGGACTGTACAGCGAACGGGACTGCTCCAGGCACCGGCCAGTTTTGTCCTGTGGCTTGGCATTTACACCGTCACCACGCTGGCTTATTCCTTTGCTTTGAAGAGGATGATGCTTGTCGACGTCATCGTCCTCAGCGGCCTTTACACCATTCGTCTCCTGGCTGGTGCGGCTGCCAGTGGTGTGTTCATCTCAGAATGGCTGGCCGCATTCTCCATCTTCTTCTTCCTCTCGCTGGCCTTCGTCAAACGCTTCAGTGAGCTTGAACTGATGGTCGCCAGCGGGCGCGACAAGGCCTCCGGGCGCGGATACGGCACCGGCGACATCGAGCAACTGCGAGCCCTGGGCACCTCCAGCGCATTTGCCGCAGTCGTTGTGCTCAGCATGTACATCTCCAACCTGACTGCGGCGCACCTATACACCCACATGAGCCGTCTGTGGCTCATCGAACCGGTGCTGATTCTCTGGATCAGCCGAGTCTGGCTGCTGGCCAGCCGCGGCCAGTTGCATGAAGACCCCGTCGTTTACGCCATCACCGATCGCATGAGCTGGCTATTGGGCGCTGTATGCGCTCTCATCGTGTGGCTCGCCCTGTAGCGCCTCGCGCTCGTTTATCCTGTAAAGACGCATCATGACGGATACCATCACACCCCTGAGCGCGTTCGATGACGCCTCGCTCGACCAGGCTTTCCGCGCACTCACGGACGAAGTTCGCTCCGCAGCCGCGCAACTGACCACGCCCGAAGCGCAGGAAAACTTCCGCCTCGACTGGCTTGGCCGCAAACAGGGCCGCCTGAAGCTGCTCAGCGAAAGCTGGCTGAAGACCGCGCCGCCCGAAGCGAAGAAGTCGCTCGGCATGCGCTTCAACGCCCTGAAAAACGAAATTGAAGCAGCACTTCTCGCTGGCCCAACCAGCATGGCGGCTGAAGGTTCATCGCTGGACCTCTCCCTGCCCGGCATCCGCCGCACCATCGGCACGGAGCATCCGCTCACGCGCACCATGCGTGAGATGACCGCCGTCTTCGCCGCGCTGGGCTATTCCATCGGCATCGGGCCCGAAGTGGAAAGCGACTTCTACAACTTCGAGGCGCTCAACTTCCCGCCGAACCATCCCGCGCGCGACACGCAGGACACCCTCGTCGTCGCCGACCAGGACAAGAAGCCGCTACGCGAGCGCCTGTTGATGCGCACGCACACTTCGCCCGTGCAGATTCGCACGATGATCTCGCAGCCACCACCGCTGCGCATCGTCATCCCCGGCAAGGTGCACCGCAACGACGAAAGCGACGCCACACACTCGCCCATCTTCCATCAGGTGGAAGGCCTCTGCGTCGACACGAACATCACCTTCAGCGACCTGAAGGGCACGCTCGATCACGCGATGAAAGCGTTCTTCGGATCGTCCGTGAAGACGCGCTTCTTCCCATCGTTCTTTCCCTTCACGGAGCCCAGCGCCGACGTGCAGATCTCCTGCCCCTTCTGCGGACAGAAGGGCTGCCGCAAGTGCAAGTTCTCCGGCTGGATTGAACTTCTGGGATGCGGCATGGTCGATCCCGCCGTCTTCGCCGCAGTGGATCAACGCCGCATTGAAAACGGACTCGAACCCGCGTACGACAGCAAGAAGATCAGCGGCTTCGCCTTCGGCATGGGTGTGGAACGCATCGCCATGATGAAGTATGGCGTAGGCGACATCGGTCAGTTTTACTCCGGCGACCTTCGTTTCTTGTCGCAGTTTGTTTAGCGCGATAGCGCACAGGATTTGCAATGAATATTCTCAGCAACTGGCTGCGCGAATATCTTCCCGCGCTCGAAGTAAGTGATCGGCAACTCGCCGACGACCTCACCCTCCGCGGCATCGCCGTGGAAGGCGTACACGCTCTGCCCGATGGTGGCTCGTTGTTCGAAATGGACATCACCACCAATCGCGTCGACGCCATGAACCACTACGGCATCGCACGCGAAGCCGCCACCATCTACGGCGTACCGCTACTGCAACTGGAAGATCGTCGCGTGCTCAACGCAGAAGGCGAACCCACCGGCTGCGTTCCCACAGAGGCAAACGGTGCGTACCCCGTACGCATCGACGCGCCCGAACTCTGTGGCCGTTTCACCGCGCAGGTCATCCGTGGCGTCACCGTCAAGCCCAGTGAAGGCATCGTCGCAGAGCGTTTCGCGCAGATAGGTCAAAAGCCCATCTCCAACGCTGTCGACATCACCAACTACAACTGGCTTTCGATGGGTCACCCCACGCACGTTTTCGACCTCGACACCATCGAAGGCGGCATCATCGTGCGTCGCGCCCACGCAGGCGAGAAGATCACACTGCTCGACGGCAGCGAGAAGACGCTCACCACTGACGACGTTGTTATCGCCGATGAGAAGAAAGCACTCAGCCTCGCCGGTGTGATGGGCGGATGGGATTCGCGCGTCACCGAAGAGACGAAGAACATCCTCGTGGAAGCTGCATGGTTCGATCCAGCAACCATCCGCGCCACCTCTCGTCGCCACGGCCTGCACACCGACGCATCGCACCGCTACGAACGCGGAGCCGACCTCGGCGCATGTGCTCTTGCAAATCGTCTGGTCACGCGCGGTGTCATCGCAGCATGCGGTGGCGAAGCCATCGGCGCCATGAGCGATGTCGTCATCGAAGCGCAGGAACTGCGCACCACCAAGCGCCCACACGTCGCGCTCTCAGTCGAAGAAGTGCAGCGCCTCCTCGGCACCACCATCGAGGAAAGCACTGCAGGCCACCTCGTTCCTGCAGATGTTGTGGAGCAATATCTGCAAGCACTCGGCTGCCATCTGCGCCCCAGTGCGGACGCCGCAACCTACGAAGTCACATTGCCCTCGTGGCGTCTCGACCTCGAACGCGAAATCGACCTCATCGAAGAGATCGCACGCGTCTACGGCTACAACCGTTTTGCAGACACACTGCCCAGCTTCTCCGGCGGTGTTATCGCTCTGCCGCACGCAGCAAAAGAAGAAATCGTACGCACCACGTTGCTCGCGCTCGGCTGGACAGAAGCCATCAGCAGCACCTTCGCCTCGGAGACCGACTCGGCGATTTTCACCACGGAATCCGCAGTGCCCATGGGCAATCCGCTCAATGCGGAAGCAGGCAATCTGCGCCCGTCGCTGCTACCCGGCATGGCTGGCATGCTGCTACTCAACAGCACACGCGACGTCGCCGCAGTTCGCCTCTTCGAATACGGCACCGTCTTCATTGGCACCACAGCACAGGTGAACGAGCATCCTTCGCTGACACTCGGCGCATACGGCAACGCATCTGCCACACGCACCATCGACGTGTCAGACGCGCTCTTCTTCGAAGTCAAAGGCGCAGTGGAAGAACTGCTCTCCCGCTTCGTTGCAAGTGCACCAACGTTCACAGCAGACAATCTGCCGAAGTGGATTGCTCCCGGTCGCGGCGCATCCATCACGCTCGAAGGCAAGACCATTGGTTGGTTCGGTGAACTAACCAATGAAGAACGCGAGCGCCGCAAGCTGAAAGAAAACGTGGTCCTCGCAGAGCTGAACATCCCGGCTCTCTTCGCCTTCGACCTGAAACAGCCCGCAGCAAAAGAACCTTCGCGCTATCAGGCCGTCGAACGCGACTTCTCGTTCCTCTTCGCAGACAACATCACCTGGTCCGCTGTCTCGCAGGCCATCGCTGCATTGAACATCGCAGAGATGATCTCGCTGCAACCCATCGAAATCTTCCGCGACGTTAAGGGCAAGGCGGTTCCCAAGGGCGAATACTCGCTCCTCCTCCGCACTATCTTCCAATCGCCGGAACGCACACTGCGTGAAGAAGAGATCGCAGGATGGCAGGAAGCCATCGTTGCGGCGCTCATCAAGCTCGGCGGCAAACACCGAGCCGCATAGCCCACGAACAAAACCAAAATTAAAGGGGATGCCACAAAGGCATCCCCTTTAACTGCATCACACGCCGAAGGCGTCGAGAACAGTGCGAAGCACCTATTGCGGAGGCTTCGGCGAGAAGTATCCCTTACGCGCACGCACGTGATAGCGCTGGTCAACCGTAGAGAGATAGATCGTACGGAAAGAGCCATCCTGCTTCAGATCAGCCGGACGATAGCGCAGCGAATACTGCGAACGCAGTTCCGTCTCAATCTCCTGGAATCCCTTGGCCACATCTTCAATCTTCAGGGGGAAGAAGGTGCGTCCGCCGGTCGCTTCGCTCAAACGCATCAACACATCGTCACCCTTGTCGCGCGACGGCGAAACATTGGTGGAGATGGTGTACACCAGCGTATCCGCGCGCTGGCATTCCTTAATGGCTTCCTGTTCCTGCACGCGCGAGTAGTTATCCTCACCGTCAGAAACCACAATCAGCGCCTTACGAATCGTCTCGTTGCTGGTCACCGTCAGCATCTGGTCGCGGCACGTTTGATAGATCGCATCGAAGAACGCCGTACCGCCACCGGGCCGCAGCTTCTCAATCGCCGTGCTCAGCTTGTCGATGGAGTTGGTGTAATCCTGCACCAGGTCCAGTCGCACATCAAAACCGCTGACAAATGCCGCGTCCTGACGTGGACGCAACACCTGCAACAGAAACTCCGTCGCCGCCTGCTGTTCAAACTGAAAGCGCGTGCGGATGGAGTTGGATGTGTCCAGCATGATGCCAATGCGCAGCGGCAGATTTGCCTGCTGCGTAAAGCTGATGATGCGCTCCGGATGACGACCATCGTCCAACAGGCCAAAGTCCTGCTGTTTCAGGCCGGTAACAAAGTGGCCCTTCTTATCCGTAACCGTGAACACCTGGTACACCTCAGGCACAAAGGCCTTCAGCGTATAGCCGCCACCTTGTGCATCCCCCGTGGGCTGCTCGCTCTGCGGAGGAGCCGCCCCGGGTTGCGCATTCGTATTCGCCGGTGGAAGCGGTGCGGACGGCTGCTGCTGAGCGGACAAAGTGATCGATGTGGCCACCAGTGCAACGGTGCCGGCGGCTAAAACTGCGAACTTGCGAAAAACTGCCATACGGGGCGTAGTTTACCAATCCTCGGCGTGTTTTGGCTTGGCGGGCGCCGCCGGAATTTCCAGCGCACGAAGCTGCTCTAAGAGAGACGCAAGTTCTTCCGGCAGGGGAGCCTCCAGATCCAGTTCTTTTCCTGTGATCGGATGTTCCAGCACCAAATGCGCTGCGTGAAGAAAATTACGATGCAGTGTCGGCCCAGTACCCTCTGCTTTTATCCCCGGAATCTTCGCGGGCGCGCCGTACAACGTATCGCCCACCACCGGATGCCCCAGCGACTGCATGTGGACGCGGATCTGATGCGTGCGGCCCGTTTCAATCTTCACGTCCAGCAATGTGAAATCGCCAGCGGTGGTGTGCAGGCGCTCCAGCACGGTGTACAGACTGCGCGCCGGACGCGGATCATTCGGCCTCCGCGAGGTGCGCTCTTCCGGCTCATCCGGATGACGCTTCGCAGGTGTGCCGTGGCTGTCCGTGGTCAGGTAGCGGTTCCCCACACGCGTGGTCATGCGCGTACGACGCAGACGATCGCGCGCAATCGGCAAATCGATGATGCCGCGATCACTCTTCACATGCCGATGCACCAGAGTGATGTAGCGCTTCTCAAGCGACCGCTCTGAGAACTTCTCGGCCAGCGCACGATGCGCCGCATCACTCTTCGCCACCATGATCAACCCGCTGGTCTGCTTGTCCAGGCGATGCACAATGCCCGGACGCAGCGCCCCGCCCACATCGCTCAGCTTGTCCTTGAAATGAAACAGCAGCGCGTTCACCAACGTTCCACTGCTGCGAGCATCATCGGTAAGACCGCTGCCCGCATGCACCATCATGCCCGCAGGCTTATCAATCACGGCCATGTGCTTGTCTTCATACACAATGCTCAGCGGAATATCTTCCGCCGTGGCACGCAGCGGCGCGGGCTGCGGCTCGCCTTCCACCACAATCTGCTCATTGCCGTGCATCTTGTACTTCGCCTTCGCAGACGAACCACTCACACGCACCTGGCCATGCTCAATTAACAACTGCGCGCGCGCACGGCTGATCTCCGGCAGCGCCCATGCCAGATAGGCATCCAACCGCATGCCACGCGCTTCAGGCGTAGCAACCAGCGTGCGCGTCGTGGTCAATCCACCAGAGGAAGAGACAGCCTCCACCGGCAGAATCAACTCATCATCCTCGTCCATCGAGGACGCAGGCAGCTCCTTCGCTACGGTCGTTTCCCGCTGCTGCCGCTTGCCGCTCTTCTGATATCCCTTGCCACGCTTATCCGGCACAGCCGTGTTCGGAATCACAGGCTTCACCGCGGGAACTTCTTCGCCATAGAGCACGGCTTCCGTCACCGCCAGCTCTGCAGCTTCTGCATCGCGCGCCGCATCCCGCTGTGTGCGGTAATCCGCCTTCACAGACTGCCGACGCTTGCCTTTCGGCAACATATTTTTACTGGGCATAACGCACGCCCTTTCGTTGAAAGAAAAAACTCAACCCCCCCACCGCCAGCAACATCAGCACAAGCTGGTCCACCCGCAGCAGGTTGCCAAGCATCGTCTCCGGCAGAACCCAGCCCGGACGAAGTGTATCCACAAAAAACCGAATCAGTGCAGCAAGCGTCAGCCCAAGCCCAAACGTCTCGCCCGGCTGCGACTCACGATGCAGCCACACAAACGCCACCGCACACGCCACCAGCGTCAACACCGCGGAATACAACGCAACAGGATGATATCCCTGATCGCCAAACACCACACCCAACCGCGACGTTGTGGCCAATCCAAGATCATCGCCAGAGAAGTGTGTCCCGAGGTGCAGAAACGCCTGCAACAACAGCGCCGCAGGAGCCAGCGCATCCAGCGTGCGCAACCACGGCATCCGTTTGACCAGCATGTACACCGCGCCGCTAACCAGCGCCAGCAACAATCCCCACTTCGTCACCGTGGGCAACGTCAAAATGTACAGCGGATACTTCGCGAACGACTTCCACACCTGCGCCACAATAATCAGTCGCGACAGCACCAAGGTTCCTGCAGCCATCCATAGACACAGGTTCCACACGGCATCCTCATTCAGCCGCATCACCCGCGCACCACGCGCCGCCAGCGAAATCGCCAACACCAGCCCCAATGCAGCAATCGCCCCAAACGTGGGGACAGTCACCGGGCCGATACGGAAGAGATGCGGGTGCATAAGACGCTGTCTTTAAGAATACTTGGGAATCTCTTCACAGTTCTCAACCTGGAAAGATCACCACAGCAATTCCCCGAAACCATGACATGCATTCGGCAAAACAAAACGGTGGCTCCATGAAAGAGCCACCGTTTCAATCAAGCGAGGACCGACCCACTGGGCCGTGTTGGAAGCGCCGGTGAACCCGCTAATAAGCGGTGGGATTCAGCCGTGGCTCTTTAGGCATTCCGGACTGGCGGACACTGCACACCGAACCATGTATACGAGCCGAACCCCTGTTCAATGAATGTTGGTTCAACCGACGTTGTTCCCCCACCTGCTTTGCAGGTCGGTCATCTAAAGGCAGATGCTACGCGGAGTGCGAAGGGTTTGCAAGTTGAGTAACAAAACCATTTTGTGCCAGCAAAAATGCCCCAATGCCCCTTGCGTTTACTGTCCTGGAGATGGTCCGCTGCCCGTGGATGCTAACTGCTTTTGTTCCTTCGCCTGGGCCACCAGTTTTCGAATGCGCCCATCAATGTTCGATCCTGATCCCACATTCTCCGCCATCAACACACCGTTGGCATCAATCGTGAAGTAATGCGGAATGGCATCGATACCAAACATCTTCGTCACACTATGATCCGCATCCAGGTACTGATTCCAACTCATGCCATTGTCGGCAATGAACTGCCGCCATTTGTTGGCGTCGGAGTCCCAGGAGATGCTGATGATTTCGAGCGGTTCATCTTTATAAGCTTCCGCCAGCTTCTTCATGTGTGGAAGTTCTTCTTTACACGGACCGCACCATGTCGCCCAGAAATCAATCAACACCACACGGCCATGCATGTCATCCAGGTTGAATCGCTTGCCGCCGAGTGTGTTTACCAATACCGCAGGCGCCATCTTTTCGCGCGCCATCTCAGGGTGACTGGAAAAGTACGTCGCGCGCGACAGCAGCGCATCATCCTTCCGCGTCAACTTCGCGTACTGACCAAAGGCCGCACCCGCATCCGCATCCTGCTTCATCAGCGCCAGCACTTGACCGTCGTAAAAGTAAGCAGCCGTGGCATGCGCAGCGGCAGCCTTCTGTAACTCCGCATGGGCATCCTGCAGCACAGCCATATTCGGCTTGTTCCTGTCGACCATAGCAATCGCTACGCGCCCTTCAGCAAGCTCAGCACGCACATGATCAAGCGGCTGTTCGCTTGCAGCATCCCACTCCTTCGCAGCCTTCAGCGCATCTTTGTACTCACCCAGTCGTAACTGCGAAGTGAACACGCCTTCCAAACACTCCATGCAGTGGCCACCCGCCACCTTGTTCGCCTTCTTCCATGTGCCAGGCGCAAACATAATCTTGTTATTCAGGCGTTGCTCGTCCTTTGCCTCAGCGCGAAGCTTCTGGAACTCAGGCAGGTTTTCATAGGCAGGGGCAGACGTCTGCGCAACGCACGCAGAACCCATAACAAGCAGCAGAACAAAGGAGAAAATTTTCACAGCAAGCAGATTACTCGAGCCGCTCCAGACGGCCACAAAAATCTTCTATTGACGTCCCATTTAGGGAATGCGCGTTATCGTTACTTCTTCGCCGCCCACAAAATCGCGCGCTTCAAAATCCCATCAAACACGGGATCTTCGTAGTAGCTATTGTCATGGCCCAGCGCGATATAAAACTCGCGTCCGCCATCAAACTCCTGCCACCAGGCAATCGGCATGGGATTCGGAAAATCCTTGCGATCCAGCTTGAAGTTCGTCACATCCAGCTTCGACGTATCCACCGTCAGCAGCGGATGAATCGTATCGCTGAAGCGCTTCGTAAAGTAGCACTCATCGTTCACCGTGAACTCCGCCGGAACACCCTGCATCGCCGGGAACTTCGGATCAACTACCTTCACCGTGAACTGCTGCTTCTTCGGATGCATCAGAAAGCGGCCGCCCACCATCTGCGCAAACCAGTCCCAGTTCCGCTCATTGCCAGAAGCCGAGTGGATACCCACCCAACCACCGCCATGCTCAATCCATCCCTTAAACGCATCGCGCTGCGCCTGCGTGCTGAACGCCTCATTGTTGCTGTTGCTGAACACCATAACGGTGTACTTCTTCAGATTTTCCGGCGTGAACACGATCGGATCGTCCGTGTTGTCCGTGGGAATCTTCAATTCCGCCGCAATCTTCTCCACCGCCACCACACTGCTGGCACGGTTGCCGTGGATATACCCTTTGCCGTCTGCCGTGTAACTGCGCGTGTAGATCAGAATGCGATCCTGCGCGACCGCCGCAGCTGATGAACACAGTAACAACAGGGCAAGCAGACGTTTCATCCCAATCCTTTCGTGCCTCCGCAAATCAACAGAAGCACATCGGCGGCATGGTATCGCGCCATTGGAAGCGTTTGCAACCAATGCAAAAGAGAAGGGCGCAGCCGAAGCCACGCCCTCTCGCAAAATGAAACGCTAATCGTTTACACGGCCACGCGATACTCATCACGCAAAGCTTCATCCAGCATGGATGCCAGCGAATGCGCACGATGCCGGTTTGCCGTCTCCGCGTGATCCAGCGAATCCAGCAGCTCACGGTGACGCTCGCGCAGTTCCATCAACTCATCTGCAATGTTCAACGCTGCCAACACGGCTACACGCAACGAATCCACGGTAGCGCCCTGCGACGACACCGCACGCATCTTGCTGTCCACAAGCTGCGAAAGCGCCTCGATATGCTGAGGATCGATGCCGCGCAGATGGTAGTTCTGGTCGTAGATGGCAACCGTTACGGACTGGGGGACGGAATTCTGCATGCCTTCTCTTCTTTTCTTCGGTTACACCAGTTCGTCGAGCTGCTTCAGCATCGCGTCCACGCGACCCTTCACCTGCTCGCGCTCGTTCTTCATCGAATGCAACTCGGCGGTAAGCTGCGAATTCTCCGCAGAAGCCGTGTCCAGCAATTCCTTCAGCGCCTCCACTTCAGACTCTGCCGTGGCGCGTGCCTCGCGCTCTTTCCGGATCAGCTCCACGGTGCGAAGAACGCGCTGTTCTAGCGCCTGAAACTCGTCAACGCTGATAGTAGTGGTGGCCATAAAATCCGGTGCTCCTCTGCGCAATAGATTGCTCGCTTCCGCGAGTATAGGTTGGTGATTTGTGAATGCCGAATAGCAAATCGCATTGGGGGTATCTCTTTTGGCTACCCCCGCCGCTTCACGACACTACTTGCGTTTCCAGGTAACGCCGTCTTTACCGTCTTCGATTACGACGCCCTTTTCCAGCAGTTCGTTGCGAATGGCATCCCCGCGAGCGAAATTCCGCTTCTTGCGAGCGTCCGTGCGCTCTGCAATCAGCGCTTCAATTTCCTCATCTGTGATGCTCTGCGCCTGCAGCAACTCCGCTGCGATATCGGTACGGCCTTCCGTTTGCGCCCACTCCACAGCGGCCTTGCTGACAGCCGCATCGCGGTCCGTCAACACGTCAAACACCGCATCGAAGTCGTTCAATAGCTTCTGCACCGCGTCCACGTTGCCGCGGCCAAATGTGCCGTGATCCAGCGTGATGTTCGCCGCCCGCACCATGTCAAATACCGCAGCACGCGCCTCGGCTGTATTCAGATCGTTCTGCAACGCAGCATGAAACGCATCGCGCTTCGCCACGGTCAGCGCCAGCAACTCCTCATTTGCAGACTCAGGCAACGCGGGATTCTTCACCGCAGCATCCAGCCTGCGCACAAACGTCCGCAGACGTTCAATCGCATTCGCGCTCTCCGTCAGACCTTCAAACGTGAAGTTCATCTGGTTGCGATACGGCACGCTGATCAGCAAAAAACGAATCGCCGACGCGCGATATCCCTTCAGCAGCAGGTCGCGCAGCGTGAAGAAGTTGCCCTCGCTCTTGGACATCTTCTTGCCCTCAACGAGCAGAAAACGCACATGGAACCAGTGCCGCGCAAACGGCTGATGCGTCGCGCACTCACTCTGCGCAATTTCATTCTCATGGTGCGGGAACGTTAGATCCTCGCCACCAGCATGCACGTCAAAGTTCGGCCCCAGGTGCTTCAGCGCCATCGCCGAACACTCAATGTGCCATCCCGGACGTCCTTCGCCAATCTCCGTCTGCCACGACGCCTCACCGGGCTTCGTCGCCTTCCATAGGGCAAAGTCACGCGCGGCATCCTTCTCGTACTCGTCCACATCCACGCGGGCGCCGTCTTCAATGCCGTCCAGGTCTTTGCCGCTCAGCTTGCCGTAATCCGGAAACTTCGCAATGCGGAAGTACCACGAGCCATCCTCGGTCTTGTACGCAATGTCCTCGCTGGCAAGCTGCTCCACCAGCGCGACCATCTCGGGGATGCTCTCCGTCGCATGCGCCACAATCTCCGGGCGTTCCACGCCCAGCGCATCCATGTCTTCGAAGAAAGCCTTCTCGTACTTTGCCGTGTAGTCGCCAATGGACATGCCGGCAGCGCCAGCATTGCGGATGATCTTGTCATCCACATCCGTGATGTTCATCACGTGCTTCAGCGCCAGGCCATTCAGCCGCGCAGCGCGCCGCAACACATCCACATGCAGGAACGTGCGGAAGTTGCCAATGTGGCCGTAGTCATACACGGTGGGGCCGCAACAGTACATGCGCAGCGTGTTGTCCCGCGACGCAGTCAGCGGCTCCACGCGGCTGCCAAGAGTATTAAAGAGTTCGATGGGCATCCGGCGGATTCGCGTGCCTTCCGGGACTTGCGAGCGCGCCCGGGCCACCGCCCCGCCGCCGCATTCCGTCGTTTTTAATCTTATCCGAGGCGAAGCTGTGGCGTGGCATTCAAAGCGGGTCCCGCAAACTCACCCTGCGCGAACTTCGGCCACGCCGCCGCCGCAATCATCGCCGCGTTATCCGTGGACATGGCCGCAGCCGGGAATCGCACCTTCAAACCGCGCTTCTCCGCCTCCGCCTCAAACCGCGCCCTAAGTTCGCGATTCGCCGCCACGCCGCCGCTCACCACAATCCGTTTCGCACCAAAATGCTGCGCTGCCGCCATCGTCTGCCGGATCAGGTTTCCCACCACCGCTGCCTGAAAACTCGCGATCAGGTCCAGCGTCTCCGTATCGCAAAGCGCACGAACATCGTCCAGCGTCGGCGAATCAACCTTCTCCAGCGCAGCCCGCCGCTCCTCAATTGCCGCCTTCATGCCATGCGTTTCGATGTACCGCAGCACCGCCGTCTTGATCCCGCTGAATGAAAAATCAAACGAAGGCTCATCCGCCGTCCCGCGATTAATCTCCACAAACCGGAACGGCACCGCCTTCGGATTTCCAAATGCACTCAGCCCATCAATCCACGGCCCACCGGGATACCCCAGCCCCAGCAGCTTCGCCACCTTGTCATACGCCTCACCGGCAGCGTCATCCACGGTCCGACCCACATTCCGATAGCGCCAAACACCATCCTCAAACGCAGCAAGATAAAGATGCGTATGCCCACCGCTAACAACCAACGCCAACGTAGACTCGGCTGACTCACCGCCCTTCTCCATCAGTACCGCATGAATATGCCCCTCAAGATGATTCACCGCAATCAGCGGCTTCCCCAGCGCATACGCATACGCCTTGGCATACGAAATCCCCACCAGCAGCGCGCCAGCCAACCCCGGCCCTGCCGTCACGGCAACAGCATCCACATCCTTCGCTTCAATGCCCGCCTGCCGCAGCGACTCCCGCACCACCGGCACAATGTTCCGCAGATGTTCGCGGCTAGCCAACTCCGGCACCACGCCGCCATAAAGCGCGTGCATCTGCATCTGCGTCGCCACCACGTTCGACAGCACGTCGCTTCCCGCACGCACCACCGCCGCCGCAGTTTCGTCGCAGGAGCTTTCAATCCCCAAAATCAGGCCATTGCCCATCTCTTTATCGTATCGGGATTAGTGCACGCCCGCTTCCGCCAGCCGCTGCTTCCATATCTGCAACAGCAAAATCGCCGACGCCACCAGCACCGGCCCCAGAATGAACCCACTGATGCCAAAGAAAGCCAACCCGCCAAAGATGGCAACAAACACCACGCCCGTATGCAGATCCGTCTTTTTCCCCACAAACACCGGATAAAGAAAGTTATCCATGGTGCTCACCACAGCGCTGCACCAGATCGCCAGGATCAGGCACTTGGTCCAACTCAGCACCAATCCCACATACAAACAGATCGGCACCCACGCCAGAAACGCGCCAAACGCCGGAATCAAACAACAAACAAACGTGACAAATCCCCACAACAGCGCACCCGGCACACCCACCAGTCCGTACGCCACACCGGAAGCCACTCCCTGCAACATGGCAATCAGCAAACGTCCCGCGAAAATCGCCTCGATAACGTCCCGCAGCTTCAGACTGAAATCAAATGTCTCGTCCTCGCGCAGCGGCAAGATCGACTCCCACGCACGCAGAGCCACGGCCTCGTCCCGCACCAGGAAGAAGTAGAAAAACAGCAGCAAAACAATGCTCACAATGCCGTGAACGATCGCGCCAAACGCCTGCCCTACCTTCGGCGCAGACCACCCCGCAATCGCGCGACCTGACATGCCCGGAGCAAACTGCGTAATCGCATTTTGGATCGCATCGCCCAGCTTCGGGTGCTTCATCGCAAGCTCTGCAAGAAAGTCATCCACGCCGCCCGACTCCACATAACGAACCAGCGCAATCGCCTGCACCACCAGGTGCTTGATGAGCACATACATCGGCACAAACAACACCAGGCTCACCAACGCCACCATGGCAATCCCAGCCAACGTAGGGGACCACCGCTTGCGCAACCACACTGACAGCGGCTGTGTCACCACAGCCAACGTGATCGCGCCGATGATGGGGAACATCAGCGTGTGGGCAAACAGCAGCGTCGCCACCACGCACGTCAGCGTCAGCGCAAACAGCGCCGCAGTTCTCCACTGCACATACCCTGTGCCCGATTCCGTCGTGAAATGGCTCATGCGTTCTTCCAGTTTCTGATGCAGATTTTCACATCACTGCTGCCGCAAAGACATCCTCACACGAAAGGAGCATCCTAGAGAGTGATGAAGGCACTGAAAAACGCGAAAGCAACAAAGTCATTTCGAGCGGCGCTACACATTGTGGAAGAACTGCGCGACCGCGGATTCCAAGCCTATTTCGCAGGCGGATGCGTGCGCGACCTGCTCATGGGCATCGCCCCCAAGGACTACGACGTAGCCACCAACGCGCGCCCTGAAACTGTGATGATGGGCTTCGATCGCACCTTCTCTGTCGGCGCGCATTTCGGCGTCGTCATCGTATGCAGCGCCAACAAAGGCGAAGGCTGCGAAGTACAAACAGAAGTTGCCACCTTCCGTTGCGACGGCGAATACGTCGATGGCCGTCGCCCCGTGGACGTGGAGTACGCAGAAAAACCAGAAGACGATGTACAGCGCCGCGACTTCACCATCAACGGCATGCTGCTCGATCCCATCGGCCTCACCGAAGACAACATCAAAGAAAAACTGCTCGACTTCGTAAACGGCCAGCAGGATCTGCACGCAGGCATCGTGCGCGCCATCGGCGATCCCCAGAAGCGCTTCGAAGAAGACAAGCTCCGCATGCTGCGCGCGGTTCGATTCACAGCGCGCTTTGATTTCACTATCGAAGAACAAACCATGCGCGCCATCCAGCAGCAAGCTGCCACCATCACGCAGGTCAGCAACGAACGTATCCGCGACGAGCTAACCAAAATGCTCATCGAAGGCCACGCGAAACGAGCCTTCGAACTGCTCGACGAAACCGGGCTCCTGCAACACGTACTGCCCGAAGTTGCCGCCATGAAAGGTGTGGAACAACCGCCCGAATATCACCCCGAAGGCGACGTGTGGATTCACACGCTCATGCTGCTCGATCAACTTCCCGCAAACGTAAAAGGCACACTGGCATGGGGCGCACTGCTGCACGACGTAGGAAAACCGCCAACATTTCACGCACCCGACCCTGCTGATCCAAAGCCGCGCATCCGCTTCAACGGCCACGCCGAAGTCGGCGCCACCATGACGCGCGCCATCATGAACCGCCTGCGCTTCTCATCAGCAGACATCGATCAGGTCGTCTCGCTCGTCGCCAACCACATGCGCTTCGGCGACGTGAAACACATGAAGCAAAGCACGCTCAAACGCTTCTTCCGCCTGAACGATTTCCCTGAGCATCTCGCGCTGCACAAGCTCGACGTCACCAGCTCGCACAACCTGCTGGATCTATATCGCTACGCAAAAGAAGAGTTCGAGAAAGCCCCCGAAGAGATCTACAAACCCACGTTATTACTCACCGGGCGTGACCTCATCGATGCAGGCCTCAAACCCGGTCCACGCTTCAAACAACTGCTGCAGGACCTGGAAGACGCGCAGCTCGAAGGAACCATCCACACACGCGAAGAAGCCATCAATCTCTTGCGTGATCTGCTCGCAAAATCTCCCGTGGAGACAACCCGTTGAAACACGTCATCGTGATTGGTGCAGGAATCGCAGGCCTGATAGCTGCAATGAAGCTACGCGCCAGCAGCGACCTGCAGGTAACGCTGCTTGAAGCGCAGGACCGCATCGGCGGCCGCATTCGCACTGTGCAGCAGGACGGCAACTTCATCGAACTCGGTGCGGAATTCATACACGGCAATCCACCCGAACTTCTCGCTCTACTCGAAGACCTCAACCTCGAAACTTACGAGCTATCCGGCCAGGACTTCAACTACGACTGCAGCGACGACTCGCTCCACCCGCAGGATGAAGGCACACATAGCGATAAAGATTCACCATTCAACGTCCTCGAACAGATGACGGCATGGAGCGATGCTCACTCCACAGAAGACCTCGCATTCGACGCATGGTGCGAGCGCGAAAACATCGATCCTGACGTTCACTCTGGCGCGCGTGGATACGTGGAAGGTTTCAACGCCGCCGATGCATCCCGCATCTCTGTGCGCTCACTCGCCATCCAGCAGGACGCAGAAGACAGCATCGCAGGCGACGCGTTGCACCACGTAAAAGGCGGATACCATCGCCTTCCTGAAGAACTCGCCGCACGATTCAAACGTCTCGGCGGAACACTCCGTCTGCAATCACAAGTGAAATCCATCACATGGTCGCGCGGATCAGTAGATGTCCAACTGCACTCAGGCGAATCGCTTCATGCAGACGCCGCAATCATCACGCTGCCGCTCGGCGTCCTGCAATCATCCGGCGTTACGTTCGATCCCGCACCAGCAGACATTCTTCAACATGCCAACCGCATGGCGATGGGCCCCGTCCTTCGCATGAGCCTCATCTTCCGTAGTCGCTGGTGGGCGGAGCTTGACCACCTCCAGAAGAAGGCGCTTCAGAAACTCTCCTTCATCCTCCCTGAAGAGCAGCGAAGCGATCTGAACTTCCGCGTCTTCTGGACTGGCTATCCCTCACTCGATCCCGCACTCACAGCATGGGCGGGCGGTCCAGCCGCCGAAGCCTTCGCCACCAAAACTAATCAGCAAATCGCCGAAGCCGCATGCCACGACCTCTCACGCATCTTCGGCGTTCCGAAGCAGCAGATACTCGATGAACTCGTCACGCACCACCGCCACAACTGGAGCAGCGATCCACTCTTCGGCGGCGCTTATTCATGGGTCCCAGCGGGTGCAGTCGACGCCTCAGAAAAGATGTCGCATCCCGTAGAAGACACACTCTTCTTCGCAGGCGAACACACGGACATCACCGGCCATTGGGGCACCGTTCACGGAGCACTGCGCAGCGGCATCCGCGCCGCACAACAGCTATTGGATTCGCACTAAGCAGCCTTACTCGCAGTCACCAGCGCAACAGAAGCCAGGATGATTGCCATCGCAATCCACTGCGATCCATGCAGCGATTCATGCAGCAGCACCGAACTCAAAGCCACGCTGACAATCGGATTCACGTAGGCATACGTTGCCACCTTCGCCACCGGCACATGATGCAGCAGCCACATGTATGCGGTGTAGCCCACCAACGATCCAAAGAACACCAGCCACAACACCGCCAGCAGCGCGCTCTTATTCCAATGCGCACTCTGCCATCCACCCAGCGCTGATCCCAGCACAATGCTCAACGTACCGCCCAGCAACATCTGCCAGCCAGCACCGAGTAGAGGATCAACCTGCGAAGGCTTGCGTCCCGAATAAAGCGACCCAACAACCCACAGCAGGTCCGCCACCAGCATGATCATCACGCCGGTCGATGCAGAACCGACACCACCTCGCAGCAGCGGAGCCAGCAAAACAACCAGCCCTGCAAACCCCAACACCGTGCCCGACCAGCCCATGCGGTTCAAAGGCGTTCCGCCAGGAATAAACGTCTCCGCCAACGCGATCATCAATGGAATCGCCGCAGCTAACAATGCAGCCAGCCCAGCAGAAAGCGACTGCTCTGCCCAACTGATCATCACGTTATTGCCCGTAAGCATCACCACACCCAGCAACAACGCACGCTGAAACTCCGCACGCGGCAACACAATCCGAGTACCGCGCAACGCAAGTACCGTCAGCATGATCACGCCCGCCGCACAGTAACGAAACCCCGAGACAAACGCAGGCGAAAGCGACTGCACACCCACGCGAATCGCAACAAACGTCGATCCCCAGAAAAAGTAAACGCAGGCAAACGCAACAATGACGAGCGAACGCGATGTGGCTTCATGCTTTCGGGTCATGGGCCACAGCCTATCAGGCACCGCCGTTGCCACAGCGCAATCTTCGCCGTACCATCGCCTTAGCGACCTGAACGATGGACTTTCTCAACAAAAAGCGCTTCGACCTAAACCGCTCCACCCCCTCAGCAGATGCAGAGCGCCTCGTCAGCGCCAGCAGCATGGGCGAAGACGCAGCCTTCGAACTCAAGCTGCGCCCCAACCGCCTCGGCGAATTCATCGGCCAGCACAAGGCAAAAGAGCAGCTCGCCATCGCGCTCGAAGCCGCCAAGTCACGCGGCGATGCTCTCGATCACGTTCTGCTCTACGGCCCCCCGGGTCTTGGCAAAACCACGCTCGCCACCATCATCGCCAACGAGATGAACGTGGGCTTCCAGCAAACCAGCGGCCCCGCCCTGCAAATCCAGGGCGACCTCACCGCCATCCTCACCAACCTGCGCGAAAAGCAGGTGCTCTTCCTCGACGAAATCCACCGTCTGCAGCCGGTACTGGAAGAAAAACTCTACACAGCACTCGAGGACTACAAGCTCGACATCATCATCGGCCAGGGCCCTGCAGCACGCACCCACGTGATGGAGATTCGTCCCTTCACCTTCGTCGCTGCAACAACGCGTCCCGGCCTGCTGTCATCGCCACTGCGTTCACGCTTCGGCATCCTGTTGCGACTCGAGTTCTACAACGATGACGACCTTCGCTTCATCGTTGAACGCAGCGCGGAAGTCCTCGGCGTGCAGATCGACGCAGATGGCGCAGCAGAAATCGCCATGCGTTCGCGCGGCACACCGCGTATCGCCAACCGACTCCTCCGCCGCGTTCGCGACTACGCACAGGTGCGCGCCAACGGCGTCATCGACCAGAAGACCGCACAGGCCGCACTGCAGATGCTGGAAGTCGACCCCCACGGATTCGACGAACTCGATCGCCGCCTCCTTCGCACCATCATCGAAAAGTACGACGGCGGCCCCGTCGGCCTGAACACCCTGGCCGCAGCACTCGCCGAAGAAGAAGACGCGCTCGAAGAGGTCTACGAACCCTTCCTCATGCAAATCGGCTTCCTCGACCGCACCCCCCGCGGCCGAGTCGCCACACGCCGCGCCTACGAGCACTTCGGCTATCCCGTGCCCACCAAGGCAAATCAATTCGATAAGCCAACCCTGTTCGACTAAGCTGGAAGTATGTCGATTGCAGAAAATTTAGAGCAGGTACGCGCGGAAATCGCAGCCGCCTGCGCCAAAGCGAACCGTAACCCCGCAGACGTGAAGCTGATGGCCGTTTCCAAAACCTGGGGTCCGGACGTCGTCGCCGAAGCGTTCCGCGCAGGCCAGCGCCTTTTCGGTGAAAACCGCTTGCAGGAGTGGGAGCACAAGCAGCAGCAGCTCCACACCATCCTCGGTGAAGACGTGGGCCAGCTTGAGATGCATCTCATCGGCAACCTGCAGTCCAACAAGACCAGCAAAGCCGCATGGGTCTTCAGCGCCGTGGATTCAGTGGACAGCCTGAAGGTTGCGAACCGTCTCAACGACGTCTGTGAACAGGTTGGCAAAGTCCTGCCCATCCTCGTCGAAGTCAAACTCTCCGAGGAAGAAACCAAGCACGGCATCGGCGAATACGCCCTCACCGGCCTGCTGCGCAACATCCTCGAAGAAATGAACGGCCTGGAAGTCCGCGGCCTGATGATGGTCCCGCCGTACACCGACGATCCCGAAGGCGCACGCCCCTACTTCCGTCGCCTCCGCGAACTCCGCGACGAAGCCGTAGCCACCATCGAAGGCCTCTCACTCCCCGAACTCTCCATGGGCATGTCGCACGACTTCGCAGTAGCCATCGAAGAAGGCTCCACCTGCGTCCGCGTAGGCTCCGCCATCTTCGGCACCCGCACCAAGTACCGCGAAGACGACGAAGAATAGTTTCGCAATGAACATCCGAGACATCGACGGCGGCGTAAGTTTCGCAATCCGCGTGCAGCCCGGCGCATCGCGCGAAGGCGTCGTCGGTCTCTACGGCGAAGCCATCAAGATCGCACTGAACGCACCCGCCGTCGATGGCAAAGCGAACGAAGCACTCATCCGCTATCTCGCCACCGCGCTCAACGTTCCGAAGACAAGCATCAACATCGCCGCGGGTCTCACTTCGCGCTCCAAGGTGATCCACGTTCTCGGCGTCACAAACGAAGAAGCCGCGGCAAAGCTCTCGCCCGCCGCGGCCGTTTAAACCAATTCCAGAGTTACGCCGACTGCATCGCAGCCGTCTTCACCACAAACGTCTCGCCTTCACTCATCACATCCACACGATTCGCCACGCCAAGCTTCTTCGCCGCTGCCATCAGCCGGACCGGAGGCTCATCCATGGGCTCTTTGCCCAGCGGAAACGTGCCATAGTGCATCGGAATCATCGTCGTTGCAGATTCCAGATCCAGAAACGCCTGCAATCCCTCTTCCGGCGAAGTATGCACCGCGCGATAGCTATCCGGGTAGTAAGCGCCAATCGGCAGCAACGCAATCTCCGGCTGCAGCCTGCGCCCAATCTCGCGGAAGCCATTGAAGTAAGCCGTATCGCCTGAGTGGTACACGCTGTGCCCCGCGCCTTCGATCACATACCCACCAAACAGCCGGTGCGTATCGCTGAACATGCGCGCGCCCCAGTGCTTCGCAGGAGTCATCGTCACGGACACATCATCGCCCTCAAGCGACGTCTTCTCCCACCACTCCAACTCCGTCACCTTGCGAAAGCCAACCTTGGCAACCAGATCGCTCACGCCCTTTGGCACAATCGCCTCCGGTGCCACGCCCGTCAGCTTCTTCGCATGACGAACAATCCTCCGCAGCGACGGCAGATTCAGGTGATCCATATGCGCATGGGTCAGCAGAACCGCATCAATCGGCGGCAGATGGTCAATCTCCACACCCGGCAGCCGAGCGCGACGCAGCAGGATCAACCGCGTTGCAAACACGGGATCTACCAGCACATTGCGGCCAGCAATCTGGATAAGGAATGAAGAATGGCCAATGAAGGTAACGCCAAGCTCTTCCGGGTCCACCAGCTTCGGCGGATTCGGTTTGCCCTGCATCGGTTGGCGGTGGCTCTCACGAACAACATTCCAGAGCTGCCGCAGTTTACGTAAAACAGACGGGTGATTCTGAACTTTGCTCACGGTCATTGGATGTTCCAGGCTGAATAACGATGCGGACGCCCCTCTGGACTAAGCGGCCTGCAACCTCGCCGCCCGGGCATCCCACCACTTCATCACCCAGCGGCGGCCCGGACGCTCCACATACAAATGCAGCAGGAGACTCAGAGGCAGAAGAACAAGCAGCCGAGGCACCAGGCCGGCAATCGTCATCGGCCAGTGAAAGACCCACCATGCCCAGTCGTTAAACATGAAATGCGTCAGGTAAAACGCATAGCTTGCCTCGCCCGCCAGAACAAACGGGGACCACGACAGCACATTCGACACGATATTCGGACGTGCAAGCCCATAAAGAATCAGCACATAGCAAGGAATCAGCAGACCGTTATGCAGCAGAACGAACGGCAGATGATCCGCGAAGAGCAAAGCGGTAACCATCACCACGCTCCCAACGGCCAAGGCCACCTTTGCAAAGCCGTCGCTGATCGGCCGTTGCAAATAAATCCATCCCGCCACGATGCCGCACAGGAACTGGGGAAGCATCAGCGGTGGGAATCGGCGAACAACGTACACCACCGGACCATGATTGGACAGAGCGACCTCGCTCCATGCGCGGGCGGGGTCAAGATGCATGGCAATCATGCCTGGAATCAAAGCAAGAACCCAGCATCCCGCCAGCAGCAATATGCCATGGCGCAGGGAGTTTGGCCGCAAGCGCGGAGCGATGAAGGGGAAACAGAAGTAAAAGAAAGCTTCTTCTGACAAGCTCCACGCAACGATATTGAAAAACGGCGTCAGGCGGATATGCCAGGACTGCAGCATGAATACCTGCGCTATGTACGCAATCACGTGGTACTTAGGGTGAAAAATTACTTTATAGCTAAGAAAGCCCGCAATGATCGTGACGAGCAGGTACAGCGGATACACGCGCGCAAAGCGGGCCACAAGAAAGCGTTTTACGTCTCCCTTCCCACTGACAAACTCCACGCCATGCGTGTAGACCAGGATGAACCCGGAAAGGAAGAAGAAGAAACTGACAGCCGTGTAGCCAGCACCCCAGAACCCGGCAAACCTGCCCCACAATTCAAATGGGCGCACCATGTGAAAGAAGCCCACATACAGTGCGGCCAGCGCACGTATGCTCGTCAACGCTTTCAGGTGCGGTGGACGCTTAACTGTTGTTGCCGATGAAACAGGATTCCGTACTTCAGTAAGCGGAGAAAAACGGTCATCGGTTGGGGGCATCGGGCTAATTATACTGAGCACCTCACTACCTCAAATGAAACACCCGTGTATCGATAGGCCCCCGAATCGGGCAAATTTCCCCTACATCACCACAGCTCTTCAAACCGATAAAATGAACAGTAATGCCCACAATGCTGTCCACGCACGCCCATTACATCCTGTTGGTCGTCGCGTCGCTGGCAGCCGGCGCTCTCAACGCAGCAGCGGCAGGCGGATCATTCATCAGCTTCCCGGCCATGCTCGGCGTGGGTATCCCGCCCGTCCAGGCCAACGCAACAAACACCGTCGCCATCTGGCCCGGCCAGCTCACCAGCGTTCTGAAACTCCGCAACGACCTCCGCCGCGAACTCCTCGTCGTTGCATTCATCACCTCCATCCTCGGCGGAGTGGCTGGAGCGCTGATTCTACTGTGGTTGCCCCCACAAATCTTTCTTTACATCCTGCCCTGGATGATCAGCAGCGCCACCCTGCTGTTCCTCTTTTCCGGACGCATCAGCCGCTGGATGCGTAAAGAAACAAGCCAGCCACATGTACATCGCCCCATCTCATCGTTGCTCCTCTTTCCGCTGCTGCTGCCGGTGTGCATTTACATCGGCTACTTCGGCGCAGGCGGAGGCCTCATGGTCATGGCGCTGCTCGCCCTCCTGGGCGTGGACGACATGCACCAGCTCAACGGCATGAAAGTCCTCGTCGCCTGCCTCTCCAACTTTTCGGCAGTCGTCACCTTCATCGTGGAGCGCGCCGTCGTCTGGCATTACTGCTTCATCGCCATGATCGCCGCAGGCATCGGCGGTTATATCGGCGCACATTACGCCCGCAAACTTCCCCAACGCGCCATGCGCATCCTCGTCATCATCGTCGGATTCAGTGTCAGCGGCTATTTCTTCTACCGCACCCTGCATCCGGCCCACTGAAGGAAGAGAATTAGAAGTATGAGTCACGAAGGCATCCGCATGATCAGCCGCGAAGAGAGTGAGCGCACCGCCGCCACCGAACAGCCGCTGCCCCCTGCCGCCATCAGCCCCGCCAAGGTCAAAGTCGACATCACCAACGGCACTGGCATGGAGATCACCTGGAAAGACGGCCACCACTCCAAGTGGACTTTCCCCTACCTCCGCGACGCCTGCCCCTGCGCCACCTGCCACGAAGAACGCGAGAAGACAGGCCGCGCCCTCGGCGAACCCCGCCCCGCGCCCAAGGCCCTCTTCCCCATCTACACGCCGCCCGCAAAGCCCAACAGCGCAGAGCCCATCGGCCGCTACGCCATCAAGTTCAAGTGGGCCGACGGCCACGAAAGCGGCATCTACTCCTGGGACTTCCTTCGCCGTCTCGATCAGAACGCATTGCCCTTCAAGGTAGCCGCAAAATGACCGCGACCACACCACAGATCGCAGCCCTCGAAGCAAAGCTGAAACCGCTTTACGACCAGCTCGCAAACCACCGCCTCTACAGCTCGTTCCACACTCTCGCTGACCTGCACACCTTCATGGAGTCGCATGTCTTCGCCGTGTGGGACTTCATGAGCCTGCTCAAAGCGCTCCAGCGCGGACTCACCTGCATCGACGTCCCATGGATTCCGAGCACATTCCCCGAGAGCCGACGCCTCGTCAACGAGATCGTCCTCGGCGAAGAAACCGACGTCTACAACGGCCAATCCCTCAGCCACTTCGAGCTGTATCTCCTCGCTATGAAGCAGTGCGGAGCCGACACTACCGCCATCGACCGCCTCGTCTTCGCACTGCGCGACGGCGCCGATCTGCACCAAGCCGTGCGCGGTAGCCACGCCTCCGAACCGGCAAAGCTCTTCGTGCGCGACACCTTCCACATCCTCAGCGAAGAGAAACTCCACACCACCGCTGCAGCCTTCACCTTCGGCCGTGAAGACCTCATCCCGGCAATGTTCAAAGGCTTCGTGCGCGATCTGAACCGCGACCTCGGCGGCAACCTCGACACCTTCCTCTGGTACCTCGAACGCCACATTGAAGTCGACGGCGAAGCACACGGCCCCATGGCCCTCCGCATGATCGCCGAACTCTGCGGCAACGACGAGCACAAGTGGCAGGAAGCCGAACAAGCCGCTACCTACGCCCTGCAGTCGCGCCTCACCCTCTGGGACGGCATCGCCAACACCATCATGAAACGTTAGCGACAGGCCTACGCAACTTCGCGCATCCTGTAGCCTTCGCACCACCGCCAACGTCCAATCGTTCATGCGATACTCCGCGCCTGTTGCCGCCCTCCTGTGCGCCTCTCTGCTCGCCTTCCCCCTGCCTGCCCTGGCTCAAAGCGCCTCACAAGCAGACGCCAAGACGCAAACGCTGAACGTCGACGCACGCCTCGTCGTCGTCCCCGTCACCGTCCGCGACAGCAAGGAAAAGCTCGTCCGCACCCTGACCAAGGACGACTTCACCCTCACCGTCGATGCCAAATCGCAGAACATCCGTTACTTCGACAAGGAGAACAACCTCCCGCTCACGCTCGGCCTCATGGTCGACGTCAGCGGCAGCCAGCGCACCGTCCTCGACGCGGAGCGCACCGCCTCCTCCTCCTTCCTCGACAACATGCTGCAACCCGACCGCGACAACGCTTTCATCATCCAGTTCGGTCGGCAGGCAGACCTCCTTGCAGACGTCACTAACTCCATGCCGAAACTCCAGGCAGCCCTGCAAAAGATTGACTCCGACCGCGAAAAGCCTCAATTCAATCAGGACGACCGTAGCGACAACGGCAACGGCAGCGGCAACTCAGGCAACAGCGGAAGCACCAGCAACAACGGCGGCTACGGCAGCGGAGGCTACGGCGGCTACGGTGGACAAGGCCGTCACGGCGGCGGTCAGCGTCCCGGAGGAGGTGGCCAGCGCGGAGGAGCAGGCGGCGGCACGCTCCTGTACGACGCCGTCTATCTCGCTTCCACCGAAGTCCTGCCCAAACCCACCAAGGACGCCAAGCCCGCTGGCCCCAGCCGCCGAGCACTCATCCTGCTCACCGACGGCGACGACCGCGGCAGCCGCGAATCCCTCACCGACGCCATTGAAGCCGCGCAACGCGCCGACTTCACCGTCTACGCGATCTATTACAAAGGCGAACAGGATCACAACGGCTACGGCAACGGATTCCCCGGACGCTTTCCCGGCGGCCGCGGTGGCTTCCCCGGCGGTGGCGGCCGCATGGGTGATCAGGGCAGCCGCGAAAAGAACGACGGCAAGAAAATCCTGCAACGCATGACCGAAGAAACCGGCGGCCGCATGTTTGAAGTCACCAAGAAATACACCGTCGCCGACATCTACAAGGACATCGCAGAAGAACTCCGCAGCCAGTACCGCCTCGGCTTCTCACCCGTAAACAACGACGACGGCTACCACCGCCTCACCGTCGACATCCCCAAGCAGAAGAAGCTCATCCTGCAATACCGCGACGGCTATTACACCGGCGTACCCAAGCAGCAGTAAGACAAAACTCGCCAGCGGTATTGACGGAAAACCGCAAAGCATCGCTACGATAGCGTATGCAAACACTCTTTGTGCAGGAGACGCCCCGCGACGGCAGGCGCACGTCCATTCAAAGAGTGGCCTCCGTGGTGTTGCACCTTGTTCTGCTCGCGGCCTTCACCTTCCAAGTCCACAAGGTGGTGAAGGTCGTCGCGCGTCCGCACAAAGTCGCGGCTGTCATTATTCCGTACGCCCCCGGCCACCAGGCCGTCGTGCAAAAGCCGCGACCCAAAGTTCAGCCGCCCAAAGACCCGCCAAAGCTTCCGCTCAAGCGGCCCGATCCTCCGCCCGTCAGCAGCGGCGGCGATCCCACCGGCGAAGACGACGTCTCCGTGGCCACCGCCGATTTCTATCCCGACCCCAAGCCCGATCTCGCTATGTTGCCCCACGGCACGAATGGCGATATCGTCGTCGATATCGTCATCGACGAAAGCGGCAAAGTCGTCGAAACCACACTCGATCAGGGCCTGGGGCACGGCTTCGACGAAGCCGTCATGGCCGTCATCCAGACCTGGATCTTCACTCCCGCCACCAAGGCAGGCAAGCCCGTAGCCAGCAAGCAACAACTCCTCTTCCATTTCGTGCGCGCATAATCTCGCGCTGCTACGCGTGCAGAAACGCCGCGTAGTTTACGTTGGTAAACATCCTCTCTTCTGGAGACGTCATGCGCGTACTTCGTGCCTGGGCAGCAGTGTCCATGTGCTCAGCGATAGCCATTGCAGCCGCTCAGGCTCCATCGGCAAAACCTGCCACTGCTAAACCCGCGCCGCCCGCGGCGGCCGCCGCTGCCACCACCACCGAAGACGGCAGCCCCATTCCCGCTTCGCCGTTTCCATCCGGCCCACCCAGCAAGGCAGGCGAACAACTCACGACCATCCACAAGGTCGACATGGCATGGCGCGAAACGCAGCGTGGATACCGCCCACCCGGCGCGCGTCAACGCATCCAGCCCTCTGTGCTTCCAGCGGTTGACGCAGCCACGCAACAGAAGGCGCTCGAACACTACGAAGGTGTAAAGGCACAGCTCGACAAGCTCTCCACCGACGGCATGAGCGAAGCCGAGCGCATGAACCTGGAGATTTACGTCTACCAGATCAACACGCAGATCGCCGACAAGAAGTTCAAGGAGTATGAGAAGCCCGTCAACTCCCTCGAAACCTTCTGGACAGAAGCGCAGGGCACCGGCCAGCGCGGCTTCCGCACAGAAAAGGATTACGAGAATTACCTGCTCTGGATGGCGGACATCCCGCGCTACTTCCAGGAAAACATCGTCAACATGCGCGCAGGCGTGGCTCGCGGATTCGCACCGCCGAAGATCACGCTAAACGGACGCGATCAGACCATCGTCCCCATCGCCAACGCCACCAGCGCCGATGCAACACCCTTCTGGAAGGCATTCACCCACATGCCCTCCACGGTCAACACTGCGGAGCAGGCGCGCCTCCGCGCCGAAGGCAAGAAGGTCATCGAACAGCAGGTCATCCCCGCGTACAAGGAACTGCTCACCTTCTGGAACGCCGAATACTATCCGCACACGCAGGCCTCCATCGCCGCAGAATCACTGCCTGACGGCAAGGCCTATTACAAGGCGCAGATCAAGCGTTACACCACGCTCGACCTCACAGCGGAAGAGATCCACAACATCGGCCTCGCTGAAGTCGCCAAGATTCATCAGGAAATGCTCGACACCATCGCGGAAGCCAAGTTCCAGGGCGACTTCCCAGCCTTTCTCAAATTCCTCCGCACCGATCCGCAGTTCTACGCCAAGACCCCCGACGAACTCCTCGGCAAAGCCTCGTACATGATGAAGGAGTTCGACGATAAGTCCGACCGCTACTTCGGCTATCAACCACGCGGACGCTTCGGCATCCACCCCATCCCCGACGAAGTCGCGCCCTACCAGCCAGCAGGCTTCGGTGGTGCAGGCGGATTCCAGATCAACCTGTACGACCTGCCGTCGCGCCCCATCTACGCCATGCCCGCACTCACGCTGCATGAAGCTGCCCCCGGCCACTCTTGGGCCGGCCTCATCGCGCGCGAGCATCAGAACCCCGACGGCTTCCGTGGAGGAGGTTCCGCCTTCGGTGAAGGCTGGGCACTCTACTGCGAACGCCTCGGCACTGAGATGGACATGTACCACACGCCCTACGAAAAATTCGGCATGCTCAGCTTCCAGTCGTGGCGCGCTTCCCGTCTCGTCGTCGACACCGGCATGCACTCCATGGGCTGGACGCGCGAACAGGCACAACAGTTCCTGCGTGAGAACACAGCACTCAGCGAACATGACATTGAAGAAGAAGTCGATCGCTACATCTCCTGGCCCGGCCAGGCCCTCAGCTACTACCTGGGCATGACCGTCATACAGAAAGAGCGTCAACACGCACAACAGGCGCTGGGCAAGAAGTTCAACCTGCGCGCCTTCCACGATGCCATTCTCGCCACCGGCGGCGTGCCCCTTCCCGTGCTCGAGGAATACCTTGAAGCATGGATCAAGGGCGGCGGTGTCGGCCCCTATCCAGAGATGGAAAAGTAAACCTCTCTTCACACCAAGAGTTATGGGCACGCAAAACGCGTGCCCATAACTTTTGAAACACAATCATCCACAGCTAAGGTGCAATGCGACGCACCACCGTGATCGGAATCGAACCATCCGGACGCGGAGCTACCTTCCAGCTCAACGTGTCGTCTTCCACTTCGTATTCGCGAACCTGCGTCGTGTCATCGCCATTCGGATACGTGCTGCGATCGATATGCAGAGTGATCTTGTTCGCAGCAGCATCTACGGTATAAGTGCCAAAGCTGCAACTGCTACTCAGCTGCGCCTCCTTGTACTCGTCGAACGTCCCCTTCTCACGATCCTTGCTCGCAAACTTCGTCCGCACATTCCGAAACACATCAATCATGAAGTGGCCATCCGCCGTAAACACCGCCATACCGTGCGGCTCAGCACCATAGTCAGAAACACGCGTTCCGTTCGGCAGTAACTTATCTGCAGCAATCAGTTGCCAGCTACCAACAAACGGATTCCCGCTCTTTTCCTGGCCATTCAAAGCGCAGACAAAAAGCATCGCACTCGCAAGAAGCGAGACATATTTGTTCTTCATAAATGGATCACCCTTCTACTTCTCTCGCACGGCAACTAAGTCGATTTCAACCAACGCGCCACGAGCACCCGCAGGCAAAACCACAGACAATGTAGTGCGCGCCGGCTTATGCGGCTGCTCCTTCGTGCCAAAGAACTGCGTATAGGCCGCCGTCATTCCCGCCACATCCATCTTGTTATCCTTCGCAGGATCAGCCCCCAGAAACACGCGCACCATGGCTACGTTGCGGAACGTCAGCTTCTGCGTCGCAAGAAACGCCTCCAGGTCCTTGAGAATGCCTTCAGTCTGCGACTTGGTGTCAGGATGCGACTTAATATCCGGGTCTAGCCATCCGCTCACATACAGTGTGTTTCCAACCCAGTTCGCACCAGCAATCGGCAGCACGGAATTATTCGAATTCTGGCTCGCTGGCAATGGAACTTCTTTTATCGTTTGCGCAAGCGCTGGCATAGAACCTGCCAGCATGGCGGAGGCAAGAAGCAGACCGCTGATCTTCATGCAGTCCAACGTAGTCGCTATACTTCCGCCGCGCAATTTGATTCTTTTTACGTGTAACGTGAGCCGCGCTTATGCCTTCTTCACAATGCGCATGTTTTCCGGATAAGCCAATCCCGCAAGAATCCCCTGCGTCGCCGTGGCCAGCAACGAATGCAAAGCATCCACCGCAGAGATATCCGTGGCATTCGGACTACGATGCAGCGCAACAGGAAAGCCGGGAAGCACAGGCAAACGGTGTAACGACTTACTCGCCGTCAGCGCGGACGGCAACTGCATCGCAGTCCGTGCCGTAATTCCAAGCCCACCCTGCAACGCCGCCCAAAGACCATCAAGACTCGGACTCGTCGCTGCAATCCGATACGGAATACCGGCATCTTCCAGATGCTGCACCGCGGCCTTACGAAAAGCGCACTGCGGCCCCAGCAACGCCAGCGGCAGCGCAGTCTCCTGCATACGAAAGCCTCGGCTCGCAATCCACAGCACCGGCAATTCGCCCAACAGCAACGCATCTTTACGATCGGCAAATCCAATCGTCAACGCCACATCAAGCTGGCCCTTATCCAACGCTTCAATCAGCGCGCCGTTACCCTCGATGCGCAGCTCCACCTGCGTCCGCGGATACAGCGTCGTGAACTGCCGCAAAGCATCTGGCAACACCGAAGCAAAATCCTGCGGCGCACCAATGCGAACCGTACCCGCCAGCGTCACGCCCTGCATCGTCTGCAACAGGTCATCATTCAGCGCCAGCATCCGGCGCGCATAACCCAGCGCCGTCTGCCCAGCCTCAGTCAGCTTCAGCACACGCCCCTGCTTACGAAACAGCGGCGTCCCCAACTCTTCCTGAAGACGCTTCATCTGCAAACTGATCGCAGAAGGCGTTCGCCCAAGCCGTTCCGCAGCCTGCGCAAACCCACCCACATCGTTCGTCGTTACCAGCGTCCGTAATGTATCCAGATCAAGATTGCGCAGAAGCATTGTGCGTTGAGCCTACACCCACTACCGATCATTTGCTTCCAGGAAATTGGTATCGATCGCCCCACCCACCACCCGCGAAAAGTCCTCAACAGAACACGCATACGCAGGTGCTGGCCCACTGCATCCTGGCACAAAGACAGGAGCGATAGAAGGCCCATTCTGCTCCGTCAAAGGCTGCAGATAACGCATCTGATCCAACGTCTGGCTCACATACGAAATCTGCACCGTGTTCTTCCCCGTCGAGCGGCTGTGATGCACCTCAAACACAAAGCCACCACCCGGCGGCGTCGCGTTGAAAGTCTGATCCTTGAGCACCCAATCGACTCGCAGCAGACCACCCAACCAGCTCAGATTGCCATCATGTCCATCCAGCAAAATGAAACGATCCGTCGCCACACCAAGCTCGCGCGGAACAGCTTTCCCTGAAGCCGTAACCTCAATCGTCGCGCGAATACGATCCGCAAGATTCGAAGCGACCACCTGCGCAGAATACGGCGTGCGCAGCATGAAGTCGTGATAGCGAGTGTTCATCTCCATCAACTGATCAAGATCAGCACGCGTGATGCGCCCCCATCCCACCTGCTCCATCGCCATACCTTCCGTGTACTCCAACAGAAAGTGCTCGGCAAAGTCCGCGCCCAGACTCACAGGATTTTCTTCGCGCGCATTGCGCGGCATCGCCTTGCCATCCTTCACGCGAACCGCGCGAAAGTCCGGCGTGTTGGCATCGCAATCCTTGTCCAACGCAGTGCAGTCATGCATCACGTGATACATCAATGCCATCGGCACGGCGAACGCATGCACATACCAGTCAGGATTGTTCGCCATTCGTCCATCAACAGCATCGGTAAGCTGCTGTTGATTCACCGCAGCACCACTGGCCCCAGTGAACAAACGATTGCGCTTTCCCTTAGCAGCCTGATGCACTGCAATGTCACAACCCGGCGCAAGCCCATCCAACATCGCATGCGCCGACGCAATCGTGCGCTGCGAAGTATTCGACTCTGCATAGATGCCGCGCTTATCGCACGATGAGCCATCCAACAACGACGCATAACGAGTGCGATACCACTCACCCAGCAGATTCAGCGCCTTTGTTCCATGCGGTGTAAGAACGCCCTGCTCTACAGGCCACGCAGGCCACGGCTGCGCGTTATAAGAACTCGCACGAATCTCGCTCTCAATCGGTGCACGTACACCATGCCGCACAAGGACGATAACCCCGCGCAACTCATCATCCGCGGACGTAGCCCGCGCCTGCGCAACGGCAGTGAGAGTTACGTACGATGCTGCAACCAAAAGCGACGCAATACGTTTCCAATACATTTGAAAATCTTTCAGAGCACAGCGTTCACCGACACACAGTCGTGCAAGCCGGACAGAGAAAACCTGTCCGGCCCATATCCACTTACTTTGCCGAGAAGTTCGTCGCAGCAGGCCGCAGCGACTGCGAGTTCTGCTTCAACAACGGAGCCAGCACTTCATACTGATCCGTCGCAATGAAGTTCACACCAGCCGCAATCGCACCCTTCATGCGCTGCACACCCGCATCCAACGATCCGAAGTTATAACCCTGCCCCCAGCCGTTCTTCTCATTCGGCTCTGTCGGATCAAACCCGTCGATCGTGTAGAAGCGAATCCAATAACCAAGCGTATGCGCATGGTCCACGAGCGCCTTCAATCGCGCCTGATCCGCAGCGGTCCAATCACCGGCCTTGTGCTGACCACCTTCTTCCACTGCAGCCCACGAGTTATTCGACCAACGCCGATAGTTCGTCGGACGATCCACCAGCATCGCTTCCGGCGCGGCAGTGGCCACCCAATGCGCGCGCTCCGCACCCTTCATCCCCGCAGGCGCTTCCACGGAATGCGCAGAACCAAAGATCAACAGCTTGCCACCAACCGGCACAGCATCGTTGAACACCTTCGCCTGCTCGTCGTTATCTTCTGTAATGGCCAGGATCGGCCTGCGCTCAATCTTCGAGAGCGTGTGCGGATCGTTTGTCTGCGCCGCAGTCGAAAGCCAAGGCTGATACTCATTCAGCAAATCCCACACAGCATGCAGCAGCGCTGGCTGATTGTCCTTGAAGTCAAAGTGCAACACGACAACCGGCCAGGTGTCCTTCTTGTTTTCCCTGATGGCCTTCTCAATCGTCGGACGCACTTGCTCAAAGAAGTAATCGCGCAACGTCGGTTCCTGCCCTGTGGGCTTCGGCGTATGCGACACCACAACACGCCCCTTGCCCGTAGCCGGATCCACATACCAAGCAAGATCCTGCTCAATCGAAACCGGGAACCCCGACGACAACGCGCGATACACGCGATTGTTCCAATGCCCCTCATACGGATAGCAGTTATGCGCATCCAGTACAGGCTGGTTGTTATTCAGAAAATTCAGGTCAGCCTTTTGCGCATGCGCACCACCGGCAATAGCGCAAAGAAGAAGGGCAGCGAAACAACGAACAGATTTGCGAATCATGAAACACTCCTCGAACGTGCAGACATTTCGATTGTCCAGAACGCGCACAACAGTTCCGTGAATTTAGAACAACAATCAAATCACGAACTGCATGCACCGCCCCAAAAACAAAGATGCCCGGCTGCAAGCAAAGCGGCCGGGCATCGTCATTCCAAAAGCTAGAGTTACTTCGCCGGTTCAGAGATCGTAATGTTCCGATACTGAATCACGCCGTGGTGGTCGCCCTGCAGGAAGAACGGTCCCGGCTCAGCTTCGTTGCTGTCCAGCGCGCCGCCGGTGGGTCCCGGAATCTCCACGTTGTCGTGATACAGCTTGCCATCGCGATACACCGTTACATGGCGACCAACAAACGTAACGTCATAGGTTGTCCACTTGCCCAGGCCCAGCTCCGAACCTGCCGGCGGCGGGTACCAGCTATAGATCGCGCCCATCTCGTGCGTCGGCTGCTTGCCGCCTTCCGTGCCCACCTGCAGTTCATAACGACCGCGCAGATAGATACCGCTGTTCCCGCCTTCCGGGCAGTTCACTTCAATGTGCAACTTGAAGTCCTGGAACTTCTCGGTCGTCTTGATGTTCGCAGCAGGAGGAATGCGCTGTCCCGGCACTTCCGGGTTGTCATTCACGAGCTCGCCATCACGAGCCACCCACTTGTTGTTGGCCACCATGCCGATGGGTTCCCAACCGGTCAGGTCCTTGCCGTTGAACAACGGACGCGGCTTCGTCCACTTCTTCGGCATCGGACGATCCAGCTTCGGCGCCGTCACGCCGGCCAGCGACGAGCCATCGGCCTCACCGCCACGCTTCTCCACACCCGTCAGCTTTCCTGCACTCGGCGACGTCAGTTCCCAGCTCACAGCCGGACCACGCCCCGCAGGCTCCACAACCAGCACCAGCTTGTCGCCGTCCACATTGGCATCGGAAATCGGGTGCCATGCGCCACCGCGCGGCTGATACTTGCCTTCCAACTTGCCGCCGTTATTGGTCAGCTCAATCCACTGGGCATACGACTTACCGCTCGTAGGCGTTACCGTCATGTCCCAGCGACCCAGGAATGCTTTGGAGTCTTGCGCAGAGACAGTTGAGACGAGCGCGGCAGCCAACAGAGAGGCGAAAAAGATCTTCGTTTTCACGGGTTCGAGTGTAACCTTTCTCGCCCTACGCCTGTCACCTGCTTTGTTTAACACCTTGCAAAATGACGCGCCTACTTCAGCCAACCAGATAAGCTTTTCCCGAAGCCCCAGGCGATCCCCCTACAGGCATCAAAAATAATTTCCAGAACGGTGTCGAATCCCGTTCCGACCGTTCGTCGAGTTGGTAATAGAGGGCAAAACCGCCCACCAGAGTTGTTCTCAAGGAGAAGTCCATGCCGCAATTCCTCATTGCCGTGCAGCACCCCAACAACTACGACCCCTCGCTGGAAGGCGACGACATGATCCGCGACATCGGCGAGCTAAACCAGCAGATGGACGCAGCAGGTGCTCGCTTCTTCGCCGGCGGCCTCGAATCGCCAGACCACGCAAAATCGCTGCGCAAGCAATCAAACGGCAACGTCGCCGTCACGGACGGCCCTTACCTCGAAGCCAAGGAATACATCGGCGGCTTCTGGATTCTCGAATGCGCCGACATGGACGAAGCACTCGCCTGGGCAAGCAAAGCCGTCATCGCCTGCCGTACACCCATCGAAGTGCGAGCCTTCCACCGCAGTCGCCCACAAAGAAAATCCAACTAACTCTCCGGAGCCCCCAATGCGAAAGCTCAGAATCTTCGAACACATCTCCATCGACGGCATCATCGAAGCATCCGGCGGCCCCTACGGCGACTGGACCGCACCCTACCGCACCCCGGAAGGATTCGCCGCAGTCACCGCCATGTACGGTGAAAACTTCGACCTCATCCTCGGCCGCACCACCTACGACCAATGGTCCGACTACTGGCCCAAAGCCCCCAGCAACCCCATGTCCGACCGCCTCAACGCCGCAACGAAATACATCGTCACTCACCGCCCGGAAAGCCTCGCATGGGGTCCCTTCGAAGCCGTCACCAATCTCGTCGAAGGCGTCCGCCACATCAAGGCCACAGACGGTGCAGACCTCATCGTCTGCGGCAGTTCCACACTCACCTCAACACTGATCCAGCAAGGGCTCGCAGACGAACTTATCCTCCTCGTCAATCCCGTCCTGCTCGGCACCGGCAAACGACTCTTCGCGGAAGGCACGCCGCCGCGCTCCTTCCAACTTCAAAACTCCAACGCCCTCCCATCCGGCATCGTCATCAACACCTTCAGCTTCGCCGGATCTCTACAAAACCTGAAATAAGGAGCAATTCAAAATGCGTTTCATGATGATCGTCATTCCCAAAGGCTACGAATCCGCACCACCCGACTCTGCACCCTCCGCCGAAGCCGTAGCCAAAATGATGGAGTACAACAAAGCCCTGCAAAAAGCAGGCGTCCTTCTCGGTCTTGACGGCCTTCTGCCGCCATCCACCGGCGCACGCGTCTCTTTCGACAAGAGCGGCAAACCCACCGTCACGGACGGCCCCTTTGCAGAAGCGAAAGAAGTCATCGGCGGCTACTGGATCATTCAGGTACGCTCGCGCGAAGAAGCCATCGAATGGGCCAAGCGCGCACCCTTCGACGAAAACGGAATCATTGAAGTGCGCCAGATTCAGGAAATGGCTGACTTCCCCGAAGACGTCCAGAAAGCCGCAGAAGGCTTCGACCAACTCAAGAACAACACACGATAACCATGAGCGACGTCCATAAATCGATTGAGGCCGTGTGGAGGATGGAATCCACACGCCTCATCGCGGCCATCGCCCGCGTCACACGCGATGTGGGCGTCGCAGAAGAACTCGCACAAGACGCCCTCATCACCGCGATCGAAGTGTGGACAGAAGAAGGCATCCCCGAAAATCCCGCGGCATGGCTCATGACCGCAGCCAAACGTCGCGCCATCGACTCACTCCGCCGTGGCCGCATGCTCATGCAAAAACATGAAGAGATCGCGCGCGAACTCGAATGGCAACAGCAACGCCTGGCAGATGCCATGGACCACGCACTCGATCAGGTCATTGAAGATGACGTACTGCGCCTCATCTTCACCGCATGTCATCAGGTACTCGCCGTGGAAGGCCGCATCGCACTCACACTGCGTCTTATTGGCGGCCTCACCACACCTGAGATCGCGCGCGCCTTCCTCGTCCCGGAAAAGACCCTCGCACAACGCATCGTCCGCGCAAAGAAAACACTCACCGAAGCACACGTCCCCTACGAAACACCACGCGGCGACGAGTTACACCAGCGCGTTGAATCCGTTCTCCTCGTCGTCTACCTCATCTTCAACGAGGGCTACGCCGCCACCTCAGGCGACGAATGGATGCGCTCCTCACTCTGCGAAGAAGCACTGCGCATCACCCGCATCCTCACCCAACTCTTACCCAACGAGTCAGAAGCCCAGGCCCTTCTCGCTCTCATGGAACTCCAAGCCTCACGCACCGCAGCACGACGAGGCAAAGACGGCGAAGCAATCCTGCTGCCCGATCAGAACCGAGCCCTCTGGGACCACGCACAAATCCACCGCGGCATCCACGCCCTCACACAAGCGCAAAAGCTAGGTGGAGGTGCAAGAACCTACGCCCTGCAAGCCGCCATCGCCGCATGCCACGCACAAGCCCGCACCGCAAAAGAAACAGACTGGGAACGCATCGTCCTTCTCTACGACGCGCTGATGCAAATCAATCCATCCCCCATCGTCGCCCTCAATCGAGCCGTAGCCGTCAGCATGGCGCAAGGCCCCGCCGCAGGCCTCGAAGCCCTCGACAACACAATCAAACTCACCAGCGACACCGCACTAGCCAGCTACCACCTCTTCCCCAGCGTCCGCGGCGACTTCCTCATGAAGATGGGCCGACTCGCAGAAGCCAAAGAAGAAATCCAACGCGCCCTAACCCTGACTCAAAACCAGCGCGAACAAGAACTCTTAACAAAGAAGCTGCAACAAATCGAAGCCACAAATTCATAGCAGCAAGTTCGTCCACCTGCGGCGCAAAGAACAATACAGGGCACACCAACCACATGCGGTTGGTTGCTGACGAGAACGGCTTTTCTCGGGACACACCGTAATCGAGGCAGTGTGAGCGAGACTCCTTCGAGAGCTTCAGTTTTCCGAAGGCCGCTCTATGTGGTCAATCACTAACGTTTCCACTTTTCCTTTTGCCGGTACCAGCTTCAAGCCGATCTGTTGTGCAAGAGAGCCAGGGGATGCTTCTTCCGGAGCTTGCTGTAAACCGTCTGGAGAAACGGACGAAGCAATTGGCTTTCGCAATGTGATGTCGTATTTCCCGCTTAGACCGGTTCGGTCTTGAACCTGCCAGTCGGCCGAAAGCGAATGTGTCAGTTGAGCGATTGTGATCCCGAAAAAGTGAATTGAAATCTCGCCCTCGCTGCGGGCCATGGAAAGCATTCCGCCTCCAGGGAATGGATGAGCGCCTGCATGAGCCTCAGCTGGATTTGACTCTTTAAACTTAGGCCCGTCCTTGTCTACGGTAAGCAAATACACTTGGGCATTCTTCATTTCTCGATGCACAACTAACTTCAACCTGTCAGCCAGCATGGATTGCAGCATGGCCTGCAGCATTTCAGGCTGTTTGACCGGATCATGCCAATCGGCGAGGTCCGCCTCGTCGACTTTCGCGCTGATGTTGTAGCGGGCATCATCGCTGTATGCCCAGCCAGGGAGTCCAATGACTTCTTTATCCGAGTAGGCCGAAGCCCCACCGGTTTGTGGCACATAAGCTGACAGGATCGGCAACGCTAGAAACATGTTCCTCATTTCGTAGCCATCCTGAGTTGCTGCGCCCACTGTTTGGGGACCGCCGGGTTCGTTTGGTCGTATGGAAACGACAGAGAACTCTAGCTGTTTACCGGTGGCCGCGCGACTATTTTGAGTACTGGCTGCCCGAACGACTCCGAAAAACACTGGAATGATCAGTGATAGACAAACGACCGTCCCCAACAGGAGCCTCCGTAAGAGAGTCAGGTTTTCAACAACGTGCCCTGTCATGATTCTGACGATTCGATTTTTAAGGTCAGCACTCGCCATGCCGGATACGCACACTATGGGGGCTTCAACACAAAATCTGGACGCTTTCAGAAGGCTTTCAGCGTAGACGCTCGGTTTCCCGATCAGTTGCACCGTCGCTTCATCGCACGCGTGCTCACGCTCCAACACCATGCGGGTGCCGATCCACCAGACCAACGGATGGAACCAAAACAAGGCCTCCACTGCCATATGGATTGCGGCAATGAGATTATCGTGACGTCGTACGTGCATGAGTTCATGCACGAGGATGGATTCGATATGCTCGTTCTCCAACCTCTCGGTGAGTTGTAGCGGCCATAACATCACCGGACGGACGATACCGAATATCCCTGGTTCGGTCAGGTCGGACGCACCCAACACCACGACTTGGCGGGACACAGACACCAGTGATTCGACGCGTTGCAGAATCTCCACCTCTCTGCCATTGATCAGAGGAGCGGCTTGCTTCAGTGACGCGAAGACTTGCATCCACCGCATTCCCCAGATCGCGAATACAACCAGAGTGCCCAGACCCCACACGGACATCAGCGTTAGCGCCAGATAGCCTGCAGTTTCATGGGGAAGATCTTGTAAAGGCGCTTCGGGCACAATGACCAGACCAGAAAACGGCTGCCCCACAGACTCAAGAGCGTTAGAGAGACTGGGGTGATTGAACGAAGCGGAATGTTGTTTGGGTAGAAGGCTTCCGAGTGCGAATAACAACGAAAAAGGAAGCAGGAACTTGACCGAAGCTGCAAGCCAAAGCCAGTGCCTCACGCGAGCGCGGTTGTTTCTCAATGATAGGGTCAGCAGCCCGAGCATCGTAGCGAATATGGTTGATTGAAGAAGGTGATTTGCCAGCGTTGGCTCGGCTTTTTGTACGAGAGAGATCGCTTCTCTGATCATTGCGGATCACCTCCATTCTTCATTTCCTTGAGAGTTTTTTCAGCGAATTCCACGTCCTCAAGCGTCAATTTCCCAGCACCAATCAGGTGTGCCATAACTGGACGGGACTTTCCGCCAAAGAACGCGAGCAGTTCATCGACAAGCCTCCGCTGGGCCGCGTCACGAGAAGTTGTCGCTGTGAAGATGTGGAAGTTGCCTACCTTACGCACACGGCGAATGATCTTCTTCTCTTCCATCCGATACATCGTCTTTTGCACCGTCGTATACCCAGGTCTCTTCTTCTCTGGAAAGGCCTCTTGGATCTCTCGTATCGATGCCTCCCCTCGATTCCATAGGGCATCCATGATCTGGAACTCTAACTTCGTGAGCTTCGCCGCAGCCATATATTTACGACTCCTGTCGTTTTATTTACGACAATTGTCAGCGACAGTAAGCGCACGATGGGATTGCGGTCAAGGGTGAAGTTGGCGCGGCTGCGTCAGAAGCGAGTCACTCTCCGACAGACGATTAGTTCCGGCAAGTTGGCTTCCCGGAAGTGATGCCCATCGGTCTTACTCGATCGACAGCAACAAGGCCGATGCACGCATCGAAACAAAGTTCGTCGAAATTAAATTCGCTGCGTGGCCGCCATCCATTTCGCGCGTCTCACAGAACCCGCGGCTGGCCACGCCGAAGTCGTCGAGAACCTGCACGAAATGCTGTCAAGCCCTATTACCACCTAACCCCAACAAACGAAAAGAAATAGAGTTGGCATGGTATTTCCGCCAAACCATTAAAATAGAACTAGGTAGAAAAGGGCCGCGAAAATCGCGGCCCTAACTCGTTTAGAAAGAAGATTTTGCCCGTAACCCCAATGGGCAGACGATTTTACAGCCACCCCAAACGTAAACCCAATAGAAAGACGATTTTAGAAAAACAGGGGGAGGGGGAGGGGCATCCCTACCGTCACGCCGAAGGCGTCGAGAACGGTACGAAGTACCTATGAATTCAGGATCGTAATCTTCCCATCCGTTGTCTTCCGGAAGGCATGCAACTGGTTCGCATCCGCGCCCACATGCCGCAAAATCACCGCATCCTTCGCAGCTTCCAAGTGGGTAAACCCGATTACCTTACCGCCAAATGGCCCGCGCTTCTCCGGCGGAACAGACCAGTTCACCAGCTCCGCTCCGCCGCCGCCGCTCACCACGAACGACGTCGGATGCCCATCGAACTCCAGGTGCTGCAGGTCATGGTCATGCCCTGTCAGGTAGAAGTCCACCTTATGCTGCCGTAGCAAAGGATCCCAGCGAGGGATCAGGATGCGGTTATCCCGGTGAACACCGTTGGTGTACAGAGGATGATGGCAGACAACCGCAACAAACGGTGTTGTCCGCGGCTTGCGTAACTGCTCGGCAAACCACGCATCCTGCGCATCGGCGTCAGCGTGGCTCATCAGATAGCTTCCCGGCGAAAAGTCCCACGACTTCGTGCCCGGCAGATTGGAATCCAGGCAGATGAACGTGATCAGCGGGTTCTTCTCAGGCCACGTAAACGTGTAGTGCTTGTCCGGCAACGTCCAGCGTGTCTTGTGCTGCTTCGGATAGTCGAGCTGCAGCTGCACCTTGTCGAACCCTGCATGGTGCTCATAGTCATGGTTCCCCAGCACCGCGTAAGCAGGCCCGGGAAACAGGTTCGTGGGATACATGTTCTCGAACTGGTCGTTCCACCGCGGATCGTTCACTCCGCCGGGAAGACGACCATACCAGTTGTCGCCCAGCAGGAACATCGCACCGGGATGGCTCTGGTTGTTCTCCATCCACTTCGCCATGGACACTGCCACAGCCTTCTGTTGGTCCAGATACTTATCCGTACCCCAGTCCCCGATCATGAACATGTGCGCCGCCCCAGAATCCGGCTTGGCAAACGACGCCGACTGCGCAAATAGCGACGACGGATTGAGTGCCGCAAGAGCCGAGAACGCGAATGTCTGCCGCAGAAACGACCGGCGCGATAGAGGATGCAGTTCTGCCAAGTGTCCAAACTCCCGTTCACGGACTCGATGGCCGGAAAACCGGCACGTCTCGGAAAGTGTCCCAGATAAGGCTTACGCCAACCTTAAGGCCTCAGAAGGATCGCCCGTTCCCAGACCTCTCCACGTCCGATGCAACAAGCCTCTGAGCGGCTGTCCCGCAGGAACGCGACGACCTATCGATTGGACGGTTATGACGCCGCTTAACGACGCCCGATCGCACCCGGATCAGGCACGAAGTACAGGAACGCTCCCAGAGCAATCAGTAGCGCCAGATACACCGTAAGCGTCCGCACACTGTTCTCCTGCGGCGCATCCGGCGTAAACATACGCCACGCCATGCCAGCAGCCAGGAACAGGAAGACACCCTCATGCATCAGCCCGAAGAACAGCACGCATGACACCAGCAGCAACCCACGTCCCAGCCGGTTCAGCGCATAGGTCGCCTGCGCACCGTCAAACCACAGCACCGGGATCAGGTTCACCAGGTTGATGAGTGCACCGGTATACGCCAACGCCTGGAACACCGGCTGGTGTGTCCACACATACAGCCCCAGGCACGCAACCGCAGCACCCAATCCCCATACCGGCCCAGCCAGCGCAATGGCCGCCAACTCCGGCATCGTGATGCCCTCGCTATACCAGCGGACATATGCCCCCAGCCCCGGTAGCAACACCGGCAGGTCCGCCCGCAACCCCCGCCGGCGTACCGCTACGTAATGTCCCATCTCATGCACAAGGATCGCTGCGATAAATCCAAGCGCAAATTTCCAGCCGAAAAGCGCCCAATACAAAGCGAAATAGCCCAGAAATCCCAACAGGAACTTCAGCTTGAAGATGAGGAAGAAGAAACTCTTCAACTTTACAGCGGCGACAAACAGCGGAAACAAAGGTCCTAACCGCTTCTTCCACTTCGCCTGCCGATCATCGACTGCTTGCTGACGGCCTTCCAGCGAAGCGATATGCTGACGGATCTGATCTGCTTGCGAAGCATCTTCAGGCAGCCAGGGCAAAGCCGACAGCCACAACTCGCGCGCATCGACCAAGCGATCTTCCTGCTCTGCTCGTGCAGCCGCAGCGCCAATGCTGTTCAGATGCTGCGAGTAAACCAACGTGCCGCAATCTGGACACGCGAGAATGCCTTCCGCAATCCAATGCTCACAGTTTGGACAGGAGTAGATCGCCTCAGGAGTAGGAACAGTGGCCGGTTCCGTACTTACAGCTCCCGGCAGGAGGGCATTCGAGTTGGCATAATCCGGCACAGCGCTAGGGATAATCTTACGCTTCCGCTAGGGACGACCGCAGTTGCAGTCGACACCGTGTTGTGGAGGCATAGCCCCATCCATGGCAGGAATGCAATGGCCATGCGGATCGCGGTTCGGATTGCCCAGCTTCTCTGCGATGCGTTGCTCAAAACGCTCCGAGATGAAGTGTTCCAAACGCTCTGCTTCATCGTGCAGTTCTTCGATCGGATATCCGAGTACCTGGAACAGGAATGTCTCCAGCAAGCGGTGGTGGCGTACAATCTCCAGCGCGCGGCTGCGTCCTGCAGGTGAAAGCAATACACCGTGGCCCAGCTTGTAGTCGATCAGCGAACCCTTTTCACCAGACAGCTTCTGCAGCATGTTGGTGATAGAAGCGGGCGCGACACCAAGACGTTTGGCAAGCTCAGAACTACCAACGCGACGCGGCGGTTCACCACCGAGCGCATAGATCGCCTTTAGGTAATCGTCCACGGATTCGCTGCTGCGCCGGGCCGTTACCCTCTGCTTTGCCATAGGTGTCATTCTACCGCTGCACTCTTTAGTGCACTAACCCTGGATTCTTGCTCGCACTTAGTAGATTCGCCATGATGCGGAACGAACCCGGAACACCTTCTGGCATCTCGCGGAAGAATGCGTAGGCCAGATAAACATAGGTTCCTTTGCCATAGCGCGCATAGAGCAGGCCGCCTTGCTGCGGATCCTGGTCAGTGTCATGTACTTCGGTGAGCGCTTTGTATTCCGGCGCGAACGAACGTGTGAAACCGTGGCCACGCTCTTCCACCCAGTTATCAAAGTCGGCAGCTCCGATGTGATTCGGCCATGTCATAAGCGGATCGTCCGGATGAAGGATGCTTACCTTTGCATCTTCCTCTACGACCGTGTGTGCCTGATCACCGGGAACCGAAATGGGATACGGACCGTAGTCATGATCAAACTCGCCAGACTGATACTGCACAATCACCGTGCCACCGTTGCGCACATAATCCAGCAGGCGCCTGTTCGCGGAACGCATCACTGGGCGGGCAGTGTAAGTTCGCACGCCGAGCACAATGCAGTCATACGCAGAAAGATCGCCACGCTGCAGGTCCACATCAGTGAGCAGAACAGGATCAACACCCAGTTCGCGCAGGCTCTCCGGCACTTCATCACCAGAGCCCATCACATAGCCCACGCGCAACGTCGGGGCCACCTTCACATCGACGCCTGTAACGCGGCTGGTGGAAGGTGCATAGCGTGGATAAGGACGGATTCCCGGATAACCAATTGTCGTGAAGCCTTGCGTGAATTGCTTGCCGTTGTAATCTGCAACCGCCGTGATGCGATACGTCTTCTGCTGCAGTCCTGACGTGTGCACGCGGAACTTCAACACAGCATCTTCATCCACTCGCATAGTGTGGAATGAAGCAGACGCTGGTTCGGCCGACCACCCCTCAGGAAGCTTCAGCTCCAGCTTGCCTTCAGCTGGTCCCTTCACGCTGCTATGCACTGTCACCTGTAACGGCAGCATCGTGTCATTCAAAGGAAGAATGCCGCTCGCCGGAGAGACAGTAACGGAGATGGCAGGCGCAACCAACAACGGTTCATACACAGTCCCGATGCCGTTGTAACGATGCGTCGCCTGTACCACTCCCGCCAGCGATGCGTGCGTTCCATTGAACGTATAGTCCGCAACCGCCTGCAATGGATACGGCGCGGTGGGCAACGTGAGATATCGCGGGTCTTGAATGTCGTAATAGCTTTGTTCAAGATTTGGACGAGAGAAATACGGCACCGTTGGCTTAGCATCTGCGGGCACTGTTGCTTGCTGCGAAAAGTCTTTTGAACCACCGGCAGTCAACGTTTCGCCCGCAGCCTTATCTGCGTTTAGTTTCCAATCGCCGCCGTCTACAGGTACAAGATGAACACTATCGATCTTCACCGGCGTCATGCCTTGATCTGTTACGTGGACATTCACGCCGAACGTCTCACCAGCAATGACGCTCTGCGTGGAAGATTCACCTCTCCCTCCGGAAGGGAGGCTGGCCACAAGGCTCATTCCCAACGATTGAGCCAACGCAGTTTCAAACTGCCGCTCCTTAATCTCAAGCTCAAACACAGCGTTATAGCGAGAGTCATCCGGAAGCTTTGCAACCTTCAACGACGCAATCAACGCGCGCGTCTGATCTAATCCTTTGGCAAGCGCAGGAGCGGACTTGGAAGGATCATTCGCATCAAACATCGTTGTGGCTTCGTTTACCTGCGATGCTATTGCGCTCAGCTTCTGCTTCGCATCCGCTTGATTCGCAGCAGGAAGATACGAAGCTATGCCCTGTAGAGAGGTATCGATTCCGTCGAAAAAGCCCTGCTCCTTTTCCGGCGATGACGAGCCACCCGCACGCGATGCATACAGGTGATAACTTCCGATGGAAGGTCCGGGAAGAGGCACCGGGACGCCGCCATTCTGCGATTTCTGCTGATTCAAACCCTCGCGCGCAATCTGCGCGTAGCTCTCCCCAAACAATGCGTTGTAGGTTCCGGACGGCACAGTCACGGTTGCAGGAGGAACGAAATCCATGGTGGCGCCGGTGACATAGTTGCGATACAGCAACGGCTCTGTCTTGCCAGTCGCGTAGTCAAACACAGTCTTGCCAGAGGCACGCGCGAATGGTGCACGTGCGTAAACCTTTGACGGTGCCCACGGACGCAAACCCTCCTTCAACTGTTCAGGAAACATCTTCGGATCGCCCGCGGCATTGAAGACTTCCTGCGCCGCCACACCCGCGGTCTGATGATGCCCATGTCCGTCGGAAACATTGCCGGAAAACACGCTCGTGATAACCATCGGCCGCGTTTCGCGCACCACACGAACAGCGTCTCCCAGAACGCGATCATGCCCCCACTGCTTCAACGTTTCTTCGCGCGTCTTCGAAAATCCGAAATCTGCCACGCGCGTGTAATACAGATGCACTCCGTAATAGCGATTCGCAGCAAGATGCTCCTGGGTGCGCAGAATGCCCAGCGAGTCCCAGAAATCGCTTGTCATCACATTCTGTCCGCCTTCGCCACGATTCAGGCTCAGCAACGAAACCTCTGCGCCGACGCCGCGGCTCTCATAGGCGAGCGATGGACCGTCCTCGTCGTCAGGATGCGCATTGATTTGCAACAGGCTGGCGCGCGTACTTAACTTACGCAACGACTGAGCCAGCCCAGCAGCACCGCGATCGAATGGGAGCGGCATGGCGAATGCAGAATCCGGTTGATGCTGCGCGTCCGGCATACTCTGCGCACACAGACAAACGGGCATAAGAGCCACGGCGCTGAAAGCAAGCAGGGTACGCAGACGATGGGTAACGCGTTCGATCACGGCAGGTCCTCCGGGAGTCAGCAAACAGGCAGATAAATTGCGTGTAACTGGAATGTACCGCATTGCCTCTACAGATTGGGCTTTGGATGCTGCAACACCCGCGCTGGACGCGCGAAACTATCGGCCAATGAAGGCCTCCAGACTTAACGCTACCTGCACATTCAACGCGACAGCACAGTACACTGATGTGCGATGAATCCTTTGCTCGATGTCGCCGCTGGAGTTGTCACTGCTGGTTTGATGACCGGAGGCTACGCCTATGCGGCGAACTGGCCAACCTCGCAGATCTTCGGAAAAACGCTGATCAGCGGACCGGATGCCACTGACGGCAGACACAACGTCGCACTCACGTACGACGACGGTCCCAGCCCGCGCAACACTCCCGTGCTGCTGGATGCACTGGCAGAACACAACACACGCGCCACGTTTTTTCTCATCGGCGAACACGTGCGCAAACATCCAGAACTTGCACGGCGCATTGTGGATGCAGGCCATGTGATCGGCAACCACACCACCATGCACCCCAATCTGGCGCGGCAAAACAATCAACGTGTGCAGCAGGAACTGGACCGCTGCCAGAAGACCTTGGAAGACACGCTGGGAGTGAAGGCGAAGCTCTTTCGCCCTCCCTACGGCGCGCGCCGACCAGCAGTATTGAAAATTGCGCGTTCTATGGGGTTAACGCCCGTAATGTGGAACATCACAGCGCACGACTGGGATCCTATCGGCGTTGCAGGAATTCAATCACGCATTGATGCAGGCATTGCGAAAAACCGCCGTGCGCACCGCGCTTCCAATGTATTGCTGCACGACGCGTCGCATCTTGACGGCGAACAACTCGCGTTGCGCGAAGACACCATCGCTGTTGCGCGCGCTCTGTTGCAGCGCAGCGATCTGCATTTCGTGACACCGTTGGATTGGCTGTAAGCCCTAAAGAATTAGGAAAAACTGACGTCCTTGATGCCAATTTGAGTAAACAGCGCGAGTCCTGCAATGGTAATCACCAGTGCAATGGTCGCCGTAATAGCCACCTCGCGAAACCGTTTCAGGATGGCCCCCACCACGAGCAGCACAATAAACACAGCCAGCACTGCCAGAATCCAGTTGAAGTCATACGTGCGGACATGCGTAGCCGACTGCGACACCACACGCTGGATACGAATGGATGGAACGATCATGCCTGCAATAAATCCGACAAAAGCCGCCACCACCAGCAGGCCCGTCTGCCACAGCACCGCAATCACATGCTTCATCGCGTCTCCTTTACCATTTCCGATTCGAACGCATGAAAGCGGCGCTCCAGTTCCCACTGCTGCGTAGCCTTATCACTACCTTTCAGGAAAGTGCTGCACGATGCAGATGGTGTGGACGCCGATGCAACGCATCCACTCCGCATCGTCGTATAGCGATCCTGTGCACTCCACAAACTGTCGCCTGCGAGGAACGAATGCTCCAGCGAAGCTCGTGCACTCGTCTTTAACTGCGCATAAGTAAGTCCCTGCTCGGTAACAGCGCGCAGATATTCATTTGTCAGGTCGATGCGCGAAACACCCTCATCATCCGTGGACAAAGCAAACGGCACACCGGCTGCAAGATAACTGTGCAGCGGATGTTCCTTCCCTTTTATGCCGAGGATGCCATCGTTCGAGGTGAGGTTCACTTCCACCATGATGTGTTTTGCCGACATGGTCTTCAGCAGCGACGCAGAATTCGTCTCAAACATCAGATCCACACCATGGCCGATGCGTTCCGCACCAGCAACTTCCACTGCATCATGGATATGAAAGCGCAAGCCATCTGGCGGAACCATCCCCGGAGCCAGCTCGCCTGCATGCAGTGACAGATGCACCTTCGGATACACGCTGCGTAGATACTTCAACATCAGCATTTGGTTTCCATACTGCGACATGGAAAGGTACGTATCTTCTGGCTGCACAAAGTTAATGCCGACGATGCGCGGATCCACACTGGCCAGTTCAAATCCCAGCAACGTCTGCGCAAACACACGTTCCGGCTCGCCACTACGCAGCACCTGGTACAGATAACGCACCTGCACGCTGCATGCGACAGTGGCCTGTGCCGTGCCGCAATGCTCGCGTTCATTGCGCGTGCGATCTATCGCATCCATATCGGCTCGGTCGATGGCGATGTTGTCGCGCAAACCACCCGCCAGCAATGCCTCGCGCATCTTCGCAGGATCGCCGCCCCAGTGCTGTTCCGCGGCCAACTTTATGGCGACACTGAAGTCGGGCGTGTTCATGATTTCCAAATACTGCTCATTCTGAGCAGCAGCTCGAGTGGCCACCTCATCCACCCACTCGCCCTGATGCTCTTTGCGAAGACCGCTGAAACGACCAAAAGTAGCAAAGAACTGATCGTGACCGCTCCATCCGGAGGTCGGCACAAACGAACGCATGCTGAAGCTATCGATCAAGCGGTCGTACAACGCCTGATTCTTGAAGGCCTCGGCGGCAGGCTCCGTTCCTTCGGCGCACACAGGCTTGGGTGGCAGGCTTCGTGTCGTACCCACATTCGGTGACAGCACCAGCTTCACCGGATCCACGCAAAGATTATCGGTTGCGGCATTTGCAATAAAAGTCTCGGCATAGACCGCGCCCGAAAGATGCATGTGCAAATCGCCGCCCTTCGGCATGCGCGTCAGAAATGCGCGCAACTGCGGCGGGTTGTTACGGATCGCCTCCAGCCGGGCCGACACGCGCGATTCTGTACCCGGCGTCTGCGCCACGGATAGGCTAGCGCAGGTAGCAACACCCAACAAAAGCGCGACAATGCGCGGCAGGAAAGTCATGCAGCAGAAACTCCTTACACAAAAACAATGGGCCGCCAGACAGACAGCAGCGGGAAAACGCGATGCCTAAGCATAGCGGAGGAGCCATCTGGCTGGAACCAGATTTGGCGCAGCGCCGTAGCCTTGGTATACTTAGCAAGTCGTTCTGGGCCGCCGCATCTTCTGCGCCGCATGCTTCAGAAAACCGGCGGGTAGCAAGGGACCCCGGTCAATGCAAAACGACAGATATCCCAAGGCCAGATAGCTCAGTGGTAGAGCGCGGCCCTGAAAAGGCCGGCGTCGGCGGTTCGATCCCGTCTCTGGCCACCACCTCCCCAGAAAATGAAACACACGGTTTCGCTCCTACCGGGCGCTGGCTTGAGTGCGTTCAAATGCCCCTAAAAGTCAACATGCGCGCGGAGCGATGGTACCCAGACGGGTCCACGATCGCGGTTGTATCCCGGATTATTGATATGGGAGAGCCCTGGCGCAAAGTACAGACCACGCCACGCATGCGCGTTGTAGTAAGCCTCGACGATGTTCTCTCGGCCGTAACGCAGCGCTCCGTCCCCCAGAATGAACCCCAGGCCGCCAGCAGCCAGATACTGCTGATGATCGCGCTTGATCGCGTTGGAACTGAACGCAAGTCCCGCTTTGTCGAGGGGACGTCCCCACTGATTTCCGGTGTAACTTCCGCCCAGCGTAACCGTCTGCTCAATCTCGGTGTAGGCGTAGGACTCCGTCGCGCCATCATTCCAGCCAAAGCGTCCCGCGATCGTGAGATTGCTCGTGATCGATTGCTCAAAGTTGTATCCAAAGCCATACTTCACGGCACTAAAATGCTCATGCTTCGTGATGTCGGGTGTGCTGTCCGTACCGTCATGAAAGGCTGCAATCGCCTCACGATAGCTTCCCATGTGCGCATTGTTCACAAAGGCCAGTACGCGCTGCACACCTTCATGCCCCGGCAACCATCCATGGCGTAGTTCTGCTTCCATGTTCTGACCACGGCTGCGTTTGATACTCCAATCCAGATCAATGCCATTGGCAACCGTAGGCATCAACATCAGCCCGTACCGCACAGCCCAATCGCGATCCTGGTACTCCGCCACCGCGCCATAGGTGTATCCACGCGTATCCGCGGCATAATCCCACGCACCGTTGTTATCAATACTCCAGTTCGTGAACTGCAGATGGCTGTCGCTCAGCACGCTATTGATATCGAACACATCCGGGGACGACATTTTTCCGACACGCAGTTCCAGCCGTCTCACTGGAACCTCAGTGGCCAATGCATACGGTCCGCGCTGGTTCTCCGTCATCTCGTTTGTAAAGCCAACGGTCTGGTGTATCCCAACTCGTGCGATGTACGGCTTCGATCCCAGGTTTGGATTGCGCACGACATCCAGATTCGTAAAGCCGGCAAGGCCCAACGCCTGACTGATTCCGCGTCCACCGGCCGATTCCACATCTAGAATGACGTCGGTGTTATATCGTTTTGCAGATGTTCCGTGATTTCCCAGCATTTGCCAGGGCTGCAGCCCCAGATAAAGCGTACCCACCATGGAGACTTTGTACTCGCCCCGCGACCGCAAGCTATTTGTGCCTTCGTATGGCGAATGAAACACAGGATGTCCTTGCAGGATGGTGTTGAACTGCCCTGCAACAAACCACGGAGCATTGTCAGAATGCGGGAAAATCGTCGGGGAAGGCGAAGGCGCCTGCGGCACATCCGCAGTCTGCGCTTCCAGGCTAAACGAGCCACAAAGTAGGGAGGCGGCAAAGAGCCGTGAGACGAGGAACATGGAGATCATTTCGAAACTTCTTTCGTCACGCGCGATAAGCATGCGTTCGAAGCGACCTTCGAAAAAGAGTGGCGCTGCAACGACGCTTGTCATGTTTCTTGAAAACCATGACGAAGCGAAGTCCAGTTACATCCGCATCGTCACAGCAGCCGGCCGTCCGTACTCGGAGGCTCCTGAACTGTAACGGTCATTGATAAATCCCCTGCGCAGTTGCGCCTCCGCCATTGTGTCACGGGTACCGCCGTATCCGGCATAAAGAAGTCGTAAGTTTGCAACACAACAAAAGGCCCGGTGTGGGCCTCTTGTTTTATGAAAATGTCTTTATTACTGGCTCAATACCCAGGTGTCTTTGCTGCCGCCGCCCTGGCTGCTATTCACCACCAGCGAACCTTTCTTCAGTGCCACGCGCGTTAATCCGCCGGGAACAATGCGGACCTTATCGCCATACAGGACATAGGGACGAAGATCCACGTGACGGGGTTCAAATCCTTCGCCAAACAGGCAAGGCGCACGACTGAAGGTAATGGTGGGCTGAGCAATGTAGTTGCGCGGATCAGCCTGAATCTTTCGTGCAAACTCTTCGCGTTGCTCCTTCGTGCTTTGCGGCCCAATCAACATGCCATAGCCGCCGCTCTCACCGACAGCCTTCACCACCATCTTGTCGAGATTAGCCAACACATGGGAGCGTTCAGAATCGCGTGCACAAAGGTACGTTTCCACGTTCTTCAACACCGGCTCTTCTGACAGGTAGTAACGGATGATATCCGGCACATACGCATACATCGCCTTGTCATCTGCCACACCTGTACCAAACGCATTCGTCAACGTGACATTGCCCGCACGATACGCGTTGAATAGCCCTGCGACACCAAGCATGGAATCCGGACGAAAGCTCATGGGATCAATGAAGTCATCGTCCACACGACGGTAGATCACATCCACTCGGCGCAACCCGCTGGTGGTGCGCATGTACACCACGTTGTCATGCGTGGTCAGATCGCGTCCTTCCACAAGTTCAATGCCCATCTGACGCGCGAGGTAAGCATGCTCGTAATACGCCGAGTTGAATACACCAGGAGTAAGCAGAACAATGTTCGGCTCCGGCCGGCCTTCCGGAGCAAGCGAACGCAGTGTGCTCAGCAACAATTGCGTGTATTGCTCGATGGGCCGCACGTTATAGCGGCGAAACATCACCGGGAAGATGCGCTTCATGACGCGCCGATTCGTCAGCATGTAACTGACACCGGAAGGCACACGAAGATTGTCCTCCAGCACGACAAACTCACCATTCTCCAGGCGAATTAGGTCCGTGCCAGTAACAGAGATATAGACATTCCGCGGCACCTGCAAACCAATCATGTGCCGACGAAACTGCTTGCAGCTGTACACAATCTCGCGCGGAACCACACCGTCAGACAGGATGCGGCCTTCGTTATAGATGTCCTTCAGAAATAGGTTCAACGCGGTGATGCGCTGCGTAAGCCCGCGTTCCACCACGGCCCACTCCGCCGCGGTAATCATGCGCGGAAGCAAATCGTAGGGAAAGATCTTCTCTGTGCCTTCGTCACGGCCATACACCGTAAAGGTGATGCCTTGGTTTAGAAACGAAAGATCCGCAGCCTGTTTGCGCCGTTCCACCTCGGCCCGGGGCAACGAGGAGAATTGCTCCATCAACACCTGGTAGTGCGACCGCAATTCGCCCGGTGCGGCGAACATTTCGTCGTACGCATTATCCAGCAGATATCCGTCCAGATTGGGCTTATGAAGCGCGGGATTGTCCATGAGTTCCTGACAGTATAGAGTCGCACCCGCAAACCGACTACTCCGTCTGCACGAATCGCTTGGCAATATCCTTCTAAAGCTGCCGGCGAAATGCGTTGGCGCGCCCGAACTCTTCGCGCAGTTCCGGCGTCTTCAGGTTCTCGCGCAGGTGTTGCAGTCGCTGCTCCAGCGTCAACAACGTCTCGGCGATGTTCTCCTGATTCGTGTGGGCAATGTCACGCCACATGCTGAACGGGCTACTGCCGAGCCGCGTCATCTCACGGAGAGCGCGGCCGCCAATGGCCCGCAATTCTGGAGAATCGCCAAACTTGTCTTCCAACATGGCCGACATCGCCGTGGACACCATCTGCGGCATGTGGCTTACCCACGCGCAAATTTCGTCGTGCCGTGCGGCATCCATGTCCAGCAGCTTCGCGCCAAACTTCTCCACCCATCCGCGCCACTCAGCTTCAATGGCAGTGGTCTCATGCATGGGAGTGAAAATCCACGTCGCTCCACGAAAAAGCGAGGCCTCCGCCAACGTCGCGCCGCAGCTCTCCTTGCCTGCCATAGGATGCCCGGGAAGGAAGGTCTCAGGCATAAGTCGTTCTGCCGCGCGCACGATCTCGCTCTTGGTGGAGCCCGCGTCCGTCACCAACTGGCCCGGTCGCAATTGAGGCGCGATGCCCTGCATCCACTGCAGAATCGCCATCACCGGAACAGCCAAAACAATCACATCAGACGCAGCAATTGCCGAACGATGCTCCTCTGCAGAACGCGCCGCGCGATCAATCGCACCAGAGGCCTCTGCAGCCTTCAGCTCGTCCCCACTGGCATCAATGCCTGTGATGGAACCGGCAAATCCAGCATTACGCAGCGCAAGGCCCACCGATGCACCGATGAGCCCTGTGCCGATGATGAGAACCGATTTCATTTTGCCGCAAGGTGCTCGTCAAAGAAGAGTACAGAGCGGCGCTTCGCCAAATCCGCGGCATCCGCCACGTAGCTGTTCGGATCGGGCTTCCGATTGAACGCATGGCCCGCACCGGGATACAAGAACACCGGCACTTCTGGATGCGCCAGTTGAATCTTTGCAATCGCCTCTGCGGGGATATGCGTGTCCGCACCCCCAAAGTGCAGCATGATGGGATTGCGCGGCGTCTCCTGCACCAGGCTCGGAATAAGGCCGCCGTAATAACCCACTGCCGCATCAATCTTCGACCGGCACGATGTAACCCAGGCCATTGATCCGCCGTAGCAGTAACCCACAACGCCCACCTTCACATCCGCCTGGGTACGCAGCCAAGCCACTGCCGCCTCTACATCCAGCAGAGATTTCGCCACATCAAGCTTCTGGTAAAGCGGGCCTGCCTTCGCCCAACCTGCTTCGTCATAGTTGAGAAATACATCCTTCTCAATGCGGTCAAAGATGGCGGGCGCAATGCTCATATATCCCTCGGCTGCCCACTCATCCGTTACCGCGCGGATGTGATCGTTGATGCCAAAGATCTCTTGCACCACCACCAGCGCGCCCTTCGGCTCGCCTGCAGGACGCGACACGTACGCGCTCAGTTCCACTCCATCGGATGCGGTCAGCTTTACCCACTCACTCACGACTGCTGTCTCCTGTTGGTTTTGAGTGTAGCGCGTCGTTCCATGCAATGAACAAAAGCCGTGCCCCGAAGAGCACGGCCTTTGCACATACTGGCGCGATGGATTACGCGACCGTGCGTCCCACGATCGGCGCAAGCTGACGAAGCTGTTCCACCAGCTTTTCCAGTTGCTCCGGGAACAGCGACTGAGCGCCATCGCTCATAGCCTTTTCGGGGTTCGGGTGCATCTCCATCAGCAAACCGTCTGCACCGGCAGCAACCGAAGCCAGCGCCATGGGCGGTACGAACTCGCGCTTGCCCACGCCGTGCGACGGATCGCCGAATACCGGCAGGTGTGTCAACGACTTCAGCACCGGGATAGCCGAGATGTCCATCGTGTTGCGCGTGAACGTCTCAAAGGTGCGGATGCCACGCTCGCAAAGCATCAGGTCATAGTTGCCACCAGACAGGATGTACTCAGCCGACAGCAGAACCTCTTCAATCGTCGCCGCGATGCCGCGCTTCAGCAGCACCGGCTTGCGTACGTGGCCTAGTTCACGCAGCAGGTTGAAGTTCTGCATATTGCGCGCGCCCACCTGGAAGCAGTCGATGTACGGCAGCATCACTTCAATCTGCGAAATCTCCATCACTTCCGTGATGACCAGCAGGCCAGTCTCATCGCCCACTTCGCGGAGAAGCTTCAGACCTTCCACACCCATGCCCTGGAAGCTGTACGGCGAAGAACGCGGCTTGTATGCGCCACCACGCAGGAACTGACCACCCGCGGCCTTCACCTGCTGCGCGGATAGGCGAATCTGCTCACGCGATTCCACAGAGCAAGGCCCCGCCATGATGGTTACGTTTTCGCCGCCCACCTTCACGCCGTTGGGGAAGGTGATGACCGTTCCCTCGGGACGGAAGCCGCGACCAGCCAGTTTGTACGGCGATGAGATGCGATACGCCGTCTGCACACCGGCGAGTACCTGAAACTCCGCCACATCAAAAGCTGCCGGCGTACCCACGCCCGCCAGGATCATCTGACCTTCACCGCTGGTGCGGTGCACATTGAAGCCGAGCTCCACCATCTGCTCAATTACCGCCTGGATCTGCTCCCTGCTGGCGGTTCCCTGCATCACCACGATCATCGCTGCTGTTCCTTCGCTTCCCTGCCGGCTCTCACGGCAGAATCGTTCGTTTTCTTCACTAACTTTTGGCTTACGCCTTCTTGCGCTGCAAGCCACGCATCACGTCCATGATGCGTTCGTAAATATCGGCCAGTTCGGCCTGCGGAATCTCGCCCGTGTTGCTTGCGGCGACGTGTGCCAGAACGGCCTGTTCGCGCTCTGGCTCGTAGATGTTGCTGCCGCTATGCGACTTCAACTCGCCAATGGCTGCGGCTGCCGCTGCGCGCTCGCACAGGAGCTTGACGATCTGCTCGTCGATACCGTCGATCTTCTGCCGCCAGTCTGCAATCTCCATCGTTACCCTCTGCTCTTTTGGTCTTGTGTTCTATTATCCGGCGCGGCCGCTTCTACGACCGCAAAGACTTCACGAATTTCCCAACATTTGTGGCCTCTTCACCGGCCTTGCTGTCTTCGATCAACTTCACAATTGCGCTGCCGACAATCGCCGCATCCGCAAATTCGCTCACCGAGCGTACATGCTCCGCCGTGGAGATGCCAAAACCCACCGCCACCGGAATCTTCGCGAATTGCTTCAACCGCGCCACCAGCGACTCCGCGTCGGAGGCAACCTGCGCCTGGGTCCCCGTAATGCCTACCCGCGAAATGGCATAAACGAAGCCCTTGCTATGCTCCGCGATGGCCTTCAAACGCTCGTCCGGAGAGGTGGGCGCAGCCAGGAACACCGGCGCCAGATCATTCTTGGCCATCTCCGCCAGATATTCGCCTGCTTCCTCAACAATCATGTCCGTCAGCAGAACGCCGTCAGCACCCGCGTCCTTCGCGGCCTTGCAGAAGTCCGGTAGGCCCATGCGAACCACCGGATTCAGATAGCTAAACAGGATGATGCCCGCCTGCGGCCTTGCTTCACGAATCTTCTTCGCCAACGCCAGTACATCGCTCAAACGCACGCCACGAGCCACGGCGCGCTCACTGGCTCGCTGAATTACCGGCCCATCGGCCAGAGGATCGCTGAACGGCACACCCAGCTCCAGCACCTGCGCACCGTTGTCGATCGCTGCAAGAGCAATGTCATAGGTCGCATCAAGAGATGGATCACCTGCAGTCAGATAGACAACCAGTCCAGGCTTGTTCGAGAAATCAATCGCCACTTACAAACCCTTCCCTTCAGCTCCGCGCAGTTGCATCTCTTTCGCCAAAATGCCCATGTCCTTGTCGCCGCGACCACTCACGTTAATCATGATGATCTTGTCTTTACCCAAGGTTGGCGCGACTTTGATCGCATGTGCGACAGCATGTGCAGACTCCAACGCAGGCAGAATACCCTCGGTCTGCGCCAGCACCTTCACCGCGTGCAGGGCTTCATCATCTGTAGCGCTGACATACTCCGCGCGCTTCTGGTCATGCAGCATGGCATGTTCCGGGCCAACGCTGGCATAGTCTAGGCCTGCACTCACTGAATGCGTGGAAGCCACCTGCCCCGCATCGTCCTGCAATACGTAGCTGTACGTGCCCTGCAGCACACCGGGAAAACCGCCGCTGAAACGCGCAGCATGCTCTCCAAGCGCCGTACCGCGACCGCCAGCCTCAACACCAATCAGGCGAACATTCGCATCCGGTATGAACTCGTAGAACGCACCGATTGCATTTGATCCGCCGCCCACGCACGCAATCACCACATCGGGATTACGGCCCACCTGCTCGGCAAACTGCTGCTTCGCTTCCTTGCTGATCACGCGATGGAAGTCGCGCACCATCGTCGGATACGGATGCGATCCAAGCGCCGAACCCAGGATGTAAAACGTGTCCCGGACGTTCGTGACCCAGTCACGCATCGCTTCGTTGATGGCATCTTTCAGCGTGGCCGAACCAGCGGACACGCCGCGCACTTCAGCGCCCAGAAGACGCATTCGCAGTACATTCAGGTCCTGCCGACGCATGTCCTCTTCGCCCATGTAGATCACGCAATCAAGGCCAAGCAACGCGCAGACTGTAGCCGTCGCAACGCCATGCTGCCCCGCGCCCGTTTCCGCGATGATGCGCTTCTTGCCCATCCGCTTCGCTAACAGGCCCTGTCCCAGCGCATTGTTGATCTTGTGTGCACCGGTATGCAGCAGGTCTTCACGCTTCAGATAGATCTGCGCCCCGCCAAGCTCCTGGCTCAAACGCTTTGCGTAATACAGCGGTGTGGGGCGTCCCACGTAATGCTTTAGCAGGTCTGCAAGCTCTGCCTGAAACTCTGCGTCGTCGCGCGCCTCCACGTAGGCCCGTTCCAGTTCCAGCAGCGCCGCCATCAGCGTCTCCGGCACATAGCGGCCGCCGTACGCGCCAAAGCGCCCCGCGCCCAGCGAGCGGCTTACTTCCGTTGTCGATTCCACAACTGGCATCTCTTGCTGTCCCTCTACGTCTGTTCTGCGTTCAAAAACTAAAAACCGCGGCCCTAGTGGGTCCGCGGCTCCGGGAATCTTTGTCTCTTACTCTGCTGCCCTGTCTTGGCAGCGATTGCTTAGAGAGCGTGTTCCATTGGCGCCGCGGGGGTTGCCCCGTAACGGAAAGTAAATCGCCAAAAATAGACAGAACGCACCATCAGGGAAAACTCTACCTGAAATTACGCGGTTTGAAAAGGAAACCTTCCCGCCAGCGATCCCATCCATCCACATCACGTGCGTTGGCCGGTCCCCCAAACGGCCTCGCGGGAGAGATGCGATGTTCATGAAGAAAATGGCAGCAGCGATTGCAGTGGCAGGAATGTTGGCTCCCTTTGCAGTAATGGCGCAGGAATCTCATGCCGATGCCAAAGCCCAGGTGGAAGAACACGACGCGAAGCATCACAACAAGGCGAAGATCGTTGGCGGCAGTGCCGCGGGTGGCGCAGCTACAGGCGCACTTGTAGGTGGCCCGGTAGGGGCAGTTGTCGGAGCAGGTGTAGGCGCGACCGGTGGCGTCGTTGCCAACAAAGTACGCAAGCATAAGTCCATCGAGAAGCGCGAAGAGACGGCGCATCCGGATGAACCCAGATAACACTTGTATTCGCTCCCGAAAAGAGCGAATATGAAGTCCAACTTTGTCCTTTGGCGAGGACAAGCAGGGCGAGTGGCGACGGCCGCTCGCCCTTTATCTTTTTATCTTTCCGCGGAGCCGCTCCGCGCGGCCTGGATAAACTGCTCCATCCGCGCGTGATCCTTCACGCCAGGCGAAGCTTCCACACCACTGGAAACATCCACACCCCAGGGTTTGAGGACACGAACAGCTTCCGCCACGTTCTCCGGTCGCAAACCACCCGCTGCAATCACCGGCAAACGCGACTCACGAACCACTTCAGCGGCAGCGACCCAATCAAACATCACGCCTGTTCCGCCACTGCCCTGCTTCGTGCGCGAGTCCATCAATGCAGCATCCACTAAGCCGGTATCTGCCAGCGCGTTCAGTTCCCCACGAAGCCGAGCCTGCTGCAGTTCCAGAGCCTCATCCACATCCCAATGCACTACCTGGATCAGCCGTGGCGAATCGCCCTTCGGAAAACGCACACGCAGGGCCGACACCAGCGAAGGATCAAAAACGCCATGCATCTGAATGCCTGAAATTCCCGCTACTTCTGCCGTGTGCAGAATGAACTCCGGATCACTTTGTGTGAACACACCGAAGGTGGGCACATGTGCCGGCAGCTGCGACGTAATCGTCCGCACGTCCTCCGCCGTCACCAGCCGCTTGCCGTGCGCAAAGATGAACCCCAGAGCATCCGCGCCAAGGTCAACAGCGCGCTGACAATCTTCCAGCCGCGTATTCCCGCAGATTTTCACCCACATCGGATTTACTCCGCCGCGACAAGCTGCGGTTGCAACAGTGCAGCCAGCGCGTCGCCCGGATCATCCTTCCGCATCAACGATTCGCCAATCAGAAACGCGTTATAGCCAGCAGATGTCATGCGTCGAATATCCGCAGCAGATCCGATACCGCTCTCGGCCACACGCACTGCGTCCGTCGGCAACAACTCCGCCAGCTTCTCCGCCTCTGCCGTGTTCACCTCAAAGGTGCGCAGATTGCGGCTGTTTACGCCAAACATCTCGCATCCCAGGTCCAAAGCCCGAGCCAGTTCCTCGCGGTCATGCACCTCGCACAACACATCCAGCTCGGCATTCTTTGCAGCCGCGCGTAGCTTGCGAAGTTCCGCATCGGTCAGTGCCGCCACAATCAGCAGAATCGCATCCGCCCGGTACGCACGCGCTTCGACAATCTGAAACTCATCCACCATAAAGTCCTTGCGCAGGCACGGCAGTTTCACCGATTGCGAAGCAATCTCTAGATTCCGAAGCGATCCTTGAAAGAACGGTTCATCCGTCAGTACGCTCAAGCACGCCGCACCGCCACGTTCCAGCGACTGCGCCAGCCATGCCGGGTCGAACTCCGGCCGGATCAATCCCTTGCTGGGCGAAGCTTTCTTCAACTCCGCAATCACCGCCGGACGAGTCTTCGCTGCTGTCCGCAGTGCCGCGGCAAAGCCTCGCGGCGTATGGTCTGCGGCCATCCGTTCCAGTTCACGCAAACGGTCGGGCGACCGCCGTTGCGAAAGTGCGATACGGGTCTGAACAAGAATGCGATCAAGATGCGTCATGGCTGTTCTAATGCTAAACCCGGCCAGAAAGAAGGCTGCAAATTCTGCAAAAAGCAGAAGCGCGATGCTTTCGCATCGCGCTTCTGACGTTCCTTACAGAACTTGATGGTGCCGAAAAGAGGACTCGAACCTCCACACCCTTGCGAGTACATGGACCTGAACCATGCGCGTCTGCCAATTCCGCCATTTCGGCACGGAGCGAGCGTCACAGGCATGAGCCAGAACTTCGCTTGCAGCTCTTTCAGTGTCCCAAAGGATGAACAGGATGTCAAACCAGACGGCCTCATCATCACTTTCTATCCAACCTTCAGACTTTTCAGTAGCATCCAAAGCGCAGCACACACAGAACTAGCTGGGAGCACCGTTTCCGCATGGACCAGAGCAACGTAAACTCGCCTTCTGCCCCCACAACCGAATCTGTAATTCCGGAAGATCTTGCCCTTGAGATCCGCAAGTTGGCACACGACCTTAGCAATGCCCTTGAAATCATTGTGCAGACCGGCTACCTGCTCAGCACGGCAGGGCTGAAATCGCCCGCCAGCGACTGGTTACACATGCTCGACAACGGTACCAGCAAGGCGCTTGAAATCAATCTCGCACTGCGCAGCTACATCAAGACGCACAGCCCGAAATAACGCACCACGGAAATATAGAAAGGCGCTCCTTCCGGAGCGCCTTTCTTATTTGTGAGAGATCTATCCCGCGTGATTAACGCGATTTCTTCGCAGCTTTTTTAGCCACCGGCTTTTTCGCAGCGGCCTTCTTGACCGGCACAACTTTTTTGGCAGCAACCTTCTTCGCAGGCGCATTTTTCTTCGCTGGAATGGCCTTCTTGGCTACGGGCGCAGCCTTCTTCGCCACAACCGCCTTCTTTGCGGGAGCTGACTTCTTCACCACGGCAGCAGATTTCTTCGCAGCCGACTTCACAGGCTTTTTCCCCGAAGTCTTTTCCTTCGCTGCGATATGCCGGGCAAACAACGCCTCAAGCTGCTGCAGAAGAATGCGCGTATGCATTGGCTTCACCAGCATCTTGTCCGCGCCCATGGTTGAAAGTGCTTCATCATCCACGGGAAACGCAGTGAGCAGGGCAACTGCGGGATTGTAAGGAGCTTCCTTGGCCGCCGCAATCACTTCGGTGCCGGCATGTTCATCTTCCATGCGCATGTCCGTGATCACCATCTCGTATTCGCGATGGCGGATTCGGCTCTTGCCTTCGCGTGCGCTTGTGGCCGTATCCACATCAAATCCGCTGATCTCAAGAACCGCCTTGAGGGTAAGCAGAACGGCAACTTCATCATCAACCAGCAGAATGCGACGTTTCATGGAACGTGTCTATCTCCCGTGCGCCAGAACCTCGCCCGCCTGTGCACCACATGCAAGCATAACTCTTTCTGTCTGCTATGTACCGCCTTCAAGGGCACTTTTCGTTCTTGACAGCACACCTGGGAAAGCCCGCAAGGCACAGATTCGGCTATTGATGACATAGAGAAATCACTTGAACGGTGGCACCACGTTGTATACTGGTTCGTGCAGAGGCACGTCTAAGTGCGCTGCGGAGGCCCGACTATTCCACCGTTTACTGACAAGCGTTCCGTCAAGAGTTTCATCCGCACCAACGAAAAAATCCGCGCGCGCGAAATCCGCGTGATCGATGAAAATGGCGAACAGCTTGGCATCATGGCCCCGTTCGACGCGCTGAAGATCGCGCGCGAGCGTTCGCTGGATCTCGTGGAAATCTCCCCCAATGCAGTGCCGCCCGTCTGCCGCATTCAGGATTACGGCAAGTACCTTTACGAGAAGGACAAGAGCGACCGCGCTGCACGTAAGAAGCAGAAGGTCATCGTCATTAAGGAAGTTAAGTTCTCCGTCACCGTGGACGAACATGACTACCAGACGAAGAAGAACCAGGCTGTTCGCTTCCTCAACGACGGCGACAAGGTGAAGGCCAGCCTCCGCTTCCGTGGCCGCCAGATGGCACATCGCGATCTGGGCTACAAGATCATCAACCGCCTCATCATGGACGTGGGCCCGGCTGGCATCGTGGAATTCATGCCGCGCATGGAAGGCACCACGCTCCACGCCATCATCGCTCCCAGCAAGAAGCAGGAAGCACCCGCACCCAAGAAGCCAGCCACGGAAGAAGCAGCAACACCGGCTGAAGCGTAAGCTCCTCTTCTCTCAGATACAGCAATGCGCGGCTCTCGCCGCGCATTTTCTTTTTCACATTCTTCCTGGGAGTTCTACCCAGCCATCTTCCCAAATCGCGAAACGATACTGAGCCGCTCACTCGCCAGCGTCCGTCGCGCCTGAAGGCGTGCGTGCGTCGCCCACGGACCCACGGGGTCCAGTCGCACATAACAGAGCCAGTGCCGCAATGCCTTGCGCTTCTCGCCTGTGCGTTCATAGGCCAACGCCAGGTTGTAGTGCGCATCGGCATACTGCGGCACGAGCTGAATCGCCCGATGGTAAGCCACGATCGCTTCCGGAAGACGTCGCAACTCATCCAGCACATTGCCCAGGTCGAAGAAAGCCAGCGCATAGTCCGGATCAATCTCAGCAGCCGCGCGATACCGCTTCTCCGCCTCTTCAAATCTGCGGTCGTTATAAAGAATCGTTCCCAGATTGATGGAAGCGGGAGCATGCTTCGGCCAGATGGCCAGTACCTGCTCGTACAGGTCGGCTGCCTCAGCCAGCGTCTCTTGCCTCTCTTCCAACTGCACAGCGCGCTGGAAAATCTCCTGGGCGCGCGCCTGATCACGGAGCTGCTGGTCGCGCGGCAGCTCGCGCCGCACGACAGTCAACGCCCGCTTCGGCGCTTCAAAATCAAAGGCAAGCTGCTGTGTCAGAGGATCCAGTAGCGCTCCGGCATGGCGGAAGACCAGCTTCGCCCCTTGCGACACGGGAGCAAAGTTGTGCAGCGGATCAGCAAACCCCGCGCGCTGCATCGCCTCCAGCGATACGCGAATGGATCTCGCAGAATGCCGCTTATGCTGCAGATCACGCAGACTCCGCATCCTGGCCAAGTCGCGAATGGTGAAGTCAGAGGTGTCGGCAATCAGCCCGGCTCGCTGCCACGAAGTCACCTGGCGTTCGGGAACACCCAGGATCCGTCCGGCCTGAGCTCGGCTGTAACGGGAAACAGGCGCTGTCATTACGGGCATCGTCTGTGCTCCAGCAGTGAGCGGTTCCTTGCGTTTTTGCTCACCTAATGCCGAGTATGATGCCGTCGGACATTGCGCGCAAGATACCTATAACCACGAAATGAAGAATCTTGTGGGTAACCTGTACCACAACTGATTCTTTTTTCACGGTCCCCCAACATTTCATGAGCAAACCAAGCGTTCCGGCTCTTTTCCGCCTCTTGCATCGCGAGTCTACCCACCACCAACTTCGAGATGAAGGTGTGCGTCCCCCGCTCCCAATTCGCGACAAAGAATCCCGCACGACCTCCGCGACAACCCTGATCCTGACGTTCTCAAAACGACGGCGGATGGCACCAACGGTCTCCGCCCCCTTCGCCGGGCAATAAAAAATCGCCTGCGAGGAGGCGATGTTAAATCCATAAATGGAACGCGTATGGAGCCGACGAACGGACTTGAACCGTTGACCTGCTGATTACGAATCAGCTGCTCTACCAACTGAGCTACGTCGGCGTTCCTTAACGATTCTATCGTGGGTTGCCGTGTGTGCCAAATCGCGCTCTAGGGAGCGTTTTCCGGGTTCAAAATCGGGCACGAAAAAGCCGCCTGCGGAGCGGGCGGCTTTTTCTCAGGGAGAATAGTCCGGACGGAGGCAAAGCCATCTGAACTTTCTGGCGAAAGTCTATGGCTCCACTTCAGGCGGTGTCAAGGAGAATCGCATCTCATTGAAAAATATGCTTTTAGCGAAGAGATTTTATTACTTGGCGCGCGTACGGTTTCGCTTTTCTTTCTCTTTTACTCACTAGCGCCAAACGTATGAGAATCGAGATCGACTACTCGAGTTTGTGTTCCGGCTTGCCGCGCAAACCCAGGCTGATGACTTCCATGTCCGCAAGCGACGAAGCCGACTTACCGCGCGAAATTCGGAAGGCAGCGCGTCCCCCGCCGAACACAATTCCCAACGCTAGCGCAGCACCGCACATCACGAATACGAAGATCATGATCTGCACCAACACACTGGCTGCGGCAGAGACTTTGAACTGCTCCATGTAGCCTTCGGGCTTGTCCCACGCAATCTGCGCCTGGTACTTCACACCGCCGACCAGCTTCGCAGCCTCCTTCGCCGTGAAGCCACTGGAAGCAATCGCAACAATCGGTCCCGAACGCGCGATCTGAGGCTCACCCGCCAAGAATGAAGCAGGCATCTGCTTGTCGTCCATCGCCTTCTGAATCGCACGCATGCGATCGCCTGCGATCGTCGGCGTGGGATAGAAGATCAGCGTCAACAATCCGGTACCGCTCTTCGACGAGCGATAGTGCGCGGTAAGAATTTCAGGCGACTTGCTGAAGTCCAGCGCCGAAGCCGGAATCGCGCCACCACCGGCTGCGTATGTACTCTGGCCAACGGCATAACGCAGGCTGGTTTTTTCCAAACCGTCGGTAGGCAACTTGCCTGGCAGCAACGGATGCGCGGCTTTCGCACCACTAGGCTTCGGCAACGTACCGACTAGATCTGTAAACGAACCTGCTGCAATGCCCTTCAGCCCCGCGGGCGCGACGATTACCACCGTATCGCCCTGCCAGAACAGCAACCGACCACAGGACACCGCGCAATCGACACCCAGGCTGTTACCCGCCGAGCACGGACGCATCTCTGTCGTACGCAGATAAGTGAATGCGCTGTAAGCACCAGTCGCGTCGGCGAGTTCCACTGCCGAAACTGCAGCCTTGTTCCCCTCTGCCTCGTAGATCTTCGCGGCCGACCGCTTGACGATCAGTTCCTTCGCCACATCATCCGGCAGATGGATGTCATTGACCGTGGCAGGAGCGGAAGCCTGCCAAGGACCAAAGTGATCAGCCAACAGAGGTGCAGGCGGAACAGAAACCGTCGTAGAAGCTGCTGGCGTCTGCGCTACGGCAGAGGAAACCAGCAGAGCGGAAACAAGCGCGAAATGGGCAATACGCAGCATCACTCAAAGTGAGACTACCACCATCGCCCAAAGGAAAGCGGCTACTGCCCGCGAGGGTCAGGTGAGGAAGTCTTCGCAACCCGCGTCGTCACAGAACCGCTACTTAAACCACTGGTGTACCGAGCGACGCCTTTATAGATAGACTCCGCGATGCGTTCGCGGTACTCCGGTGTCCGTAACTGCGATGCGTCACGAGGGTTCGTTACAAAGCTGATCTCTGTCAGGATCGACGGCATATTCGCTCCGATCAGCACCACAAATGGAGCCTTCTTCACGCCGCGATCCTTCAGTCCTTCGTTACCGCGATGCAGTCCCTCGAACAGGGACTTGTCCACGTCCGCAGCGAACTCTCGCGACTCATCCAACTTGTCCTTCAGCGTTATCTTCTTCACCAGGTCCGCAAGTTGATGCACGGATTGATCGCTGACCGCGTTTTCACGCGCTGCAACATCCAGCGCATCTGGCTGTGAGGTGAAGTTCAGGTAATACGTCTCCACGCCACGCGCTGTTTCGTCCTGCGAGCTGTTCGCATGAATGCTGAGGAACAAGTCCGCCTCAGCTTTATTGGCGATCGCTGTGCGCGTTTCCAACGGAATGAATGTGTCGTCGCTGCGGGTGTAGATTACCTGCGCACCCAGCTTGTCCTGCAGCAGCTTGCCCAGCTTCAGCGCCACATCCAGAACGACGTCCTTCTCCATGATGCCGCCCACGCCCAGCGTTCCACTGTCGTGGCCACCATGTCCCGCATCAATCACGATGCGGTTGATCTTGAGTCCCAGCGCGCGCTGCAGAGTGCGTGCGCCATCTGCGGTGGGTGCAGCCGCCTGCCCCGGCTCCGCAGCTTCGACCGCCTTCTCATTCCGCTTGCCGTTCTTGTGCGTCGGCACAGGGATGTCGCCGGTGCGGGTATCCGCAACCACCGCAATCGGTTTGCTCGTCGGCAACAACGTCGCCTTCTGCGTATCGGGAGCCTTGCTTAAGCTGGCCACGTCGCGACCGCTGCTGCGCGTCGCAACTGTGCTTGGAACCGCAGCGGTATCTGCAGGAACTGGAGCGGGAGGCAGTGAGACCCCAGACGACAGACCCGTTGACCGATTCGCGTTGTTGGCTGCGCTCTGCGTCACCGTCGGCGCATGCAGCAGATCATCTCCACGCAGTTTGTCGGTCTGAGGAGTAGCCGTAGTTGTAGGCGGCTGAACGGACGAGGTGGAACTCTTCGCACCACCATGGATATCAATGATCAGTCGGTACGGATTCGGCAGCAGAAACGCCGAATACTCGGTCACATCATTCACGTCGAGTACCACGCGTACGACATCGTTCGAGTACTGCGCCACGCGGATCTTCTTCAAGAAGCCATCGTCCGTTACGCTGAATGCCTTGCCGCTCAACTCCTGCGCCAGTCGCGTTCCATGCAGATCGAAGAAGATGCGATCCGGATTTGGCACGCGTGCCGCTTCATACTGCACTTCGTCGCCCAGGTCGATGGCCACGCGGGTGTAGGTGGGGGTGGACCAGTGGCGGATGGCCGAGACCGTCGCCAAGCCGTTGCGGGTATGCGTTGGCACATTCGCGGATGCGTCTTCCACTTCCTGCATACGCGTCGTCGGCTTCAGTGCGGGCAGCGTGGATGACTGCGAGGCAGCAGCGTTTGCAGCGTCTCGGATCTCATGTGGAACTGTCGAGGCCGGGACGCCATTAGAGGCGGACGCGCTGCCTTCCGGCAGGCGTGATCCCTTCGGTTGCGCAACCACCTGCGGCTTAACACTGGCCTGCGCTGTATCGGGAGAAGTTGGCAGGACGCCGGCCTTCAGGCTCTTGAGTGCGGCCTGTGCTTCGTCGATATGCGACGACTGTGGATACTCCTCGACAAACGCCGAATACTTCGTCCGCGCCAGCTTCACATCATGCAGATCATTCGCGGCAACATGCGCTTCTTCCAGCAATGCCAGGATGCGGAAGCTGGATCGCGGATACTGTGTCCGCAGGAACTCAAACTGCCCAATCGCCGCGGTGAGCATCTTTGGCTCGTGCAGCGTCATGGCCTGGTCGGCCAGTAGCAGGCCTACGTTGTAGATGGACTCTGGCGAATGCACGTCCGCGGGATTGCCGTGATAGATCAGCCGGTACGCATCCATCACCGTCGTGTAGTCGTCGCGGGTGCGCTGCTCTGGCGGAATGGCCATCAACTGTTCGCGCGCTGCCTCGGCGATCTGCCATGGCGTCTGCTCGACAGCCTTCTTCCTGGTGGCAGATGCACTCGACGATGTCCGTGGTCTTTGCGCGACGGCGCTCAACGCCAACGGCAACAGTAGAGCCGCAGCGACAACGCATCGTGCGCTTCGGGATGGAGCTAGAGAAGCCAAACCGGCTTCAGTGTATCGAGGTCTCCCAGCTGTTTTGGGGACGAAAGCCAACGGGGTAGCTTCCGTGATTACCGTCTCAGACCGACACCGTTGCGCTAATTCCCTATCTTTTCTGACATATGGTTCAACGGCGCACGATGTTCCAAAAAGGCACGTTCATGTTCCTGCAATACGCGGGCGGCGATGTGCAGGTTGAGGAGGTGGCCCTGCCATATACCGAACCGCTCCGCCATGGCGTCGGCACCCTCTTTGGTGATGTGGCCGTTCACGATGGGATGGCTGGCAAGCGCGCCGAAGAATTGCGCCTCATCTTCAACGAGGGCTTTCTGTGCGTTCTCGAAGTTGTCGACCTCGTCATAGATGCCGCTGAAGCGCTGGGCTTCCTCGTAGGGCATGTAGCTTAGGGCTCCTGTGGCCTGTGCGGTGCGCCAGGCTGTCTTCTCCAGACCGGTGGAACCGTAGGCGGCATTGATATCGGCGTTGTCTGCGGCCGATCCTTTTGGGGCGGTCTGGATCTTCTCCAGCGTGTCCAGGTTCTTCTTCATACGGTCTTGCTGGGCGGCGATGTCGCGCACCGCGTCATCTGTATTTGCCATGTTGTGGCGGATTTCCGCCGTCAACGTCTCGCGCGCTTCTTCGGCCAGGTTCTTGTGCTCGTGGCGCGTCACCATTCCCTCAATTCCGACGGCGATCAGCAGACCGACGGTGATGGTGAACAGGTGTAAGAAAAAGTCGCCTACGCCGTGTGCGGGGGTGTGGGGTGGATGGACATCCAGCATGGCTTCCACTGTAGTGACGGTTGCCGCACACCGCAACCGTGCGCCGTCACAAACCAGTAGCCAAAACTATTGCGGTGGGAATACAACATAGGCGTTGACAGGCTACGACCGGGAGGCAGTGAGATGCCCGACACCAACACCCATGGAACCCACAATCCGCACCACACTTCGCTGCACGATGTGATGTCCGCACTGAAGCACGGCATGCACAATGCCGGGCACAAGATCACCGATGTGGGCCACAAGATGCACGATGCGGTTCTGCACAAGCATGTTTCGCTCTGCAACGTCTGCCATGTGGAACTTCGACCGGAAGAGTTTGCGGATGGCTGCTGCGCTGACAAGAACGCTTGCAGTTGTCGCGCGTTTTCGGCGCGCTGCTTTTAGGCCACAGCAACAGGCTTTATCGACTTGAGGACCTGGTATCGCAGGGGTACCCCCTCCCCCCTGTTTTTCTAAAATCGTCTTTCTAAAAGAGTTAAGCTTTTAGTGGCTGTAAAATCGTCTATCCATTGGGGTTAGAGGCAAAATCGTCTTTCTAAAGGAGTTAGGGCCGCATCGCTGCGGCCCTGCTCTTTTGCTCTATCTCTATTTTAGAGGTTTGGCGGAAATACCATGCCAACTCTATTTCTTTTGCTTTGTTTGAGTTGGACGGGACCGTGGCTTGACAGCTTTTGTCCCGGACACCGGTTGCTAGGCGATCAGGCCCCCTACGGTATCGGGTACGGAAGCCAACGCGGCATCAAGCTGCGAGGGATCGGTGCCGCCGGCTTCTGCGAGGTCCGGACGTCCGCCGCCTTTGCCGCCAACCTTTGCTGCGACGGCGCCGACGACCTTACCTGCCTGCACCTTGCCCGTGAGGTCCTTGGTTACGCCAGCGATCAGCGCGACTTTGCCATCTTCCGTGGCTGCGCCGAGGACGACGACACCGGAGCCGAGGCGCGTGCGCAGTGTGTCAACGAGCGTACGCATCTGGTTACGGTCGAGACCGCTGACCTTCTGCGCGAGTACCTTAATGCCCTTCACTTCGACCGCAGATTCCGCAGCGTTCTCCGTGGAGGCCGAAGCCGACTTCATGCGTGCCTGATCGAGTTCGCGGCGCAGCTTCTTCAACTCCTCTTCCTGAGCGGAGAGCTTTGCCTGGAAGCCTTCGGCATCGTTGGCACCGACGAGCGTCGAAGCCATCTTCGCAAGCGCGAAGCCCTTGCGGAACTCAGACAGCGAACCGGTGCCGGTGATGGCTTCCACGCGACGGATGCCGCTGCTTACCGACGATTCGCCGGTGAGCTTCAGCAAACCGATTTCGCCGGTGGCGAGCGTGTGGGTGCCGCCGCAGAGTTCGGTGGAGAAGTCGCCGATCTTAACGACGCGTACCTTGTCACCGTACTTTTCGCCGAAGAGTGCAGTGGCCTTGTACTCATTGATGGCGACGTCGATGGGCACATCCACGAAGGTTTCTACCTTGGTGTTGGCCAGCACGTGCTGATTGACGATGTCTTCAATCTCCTGCAACTCCTCATCTGCCACCTGGGCGAAGTGTGAGAAGTCAAACCGAAGACGGTTGCGGTTGTTCAGCGATCCGGCCTGCTTCACATGCGTGCCCAACACCTCGCGGAGCGCAGCCTGAATCAGGTGCGTGCCGGTGTGGTTGCGGGTGGTGGCGGTGCGTTCTGCGCCATCGACCACTGCGTCTACCTTGTCGCCCACGGCGATGGGGCGCTTGACCGTGACCTTGTGCGCGAAGACGCCCGCGACGGGCTTGGTGCAGCCGTGCACTTCCGCGATGGTGCTGGTGTGATCGGTTGGGAAGAGCCAGCCGGTGTCGCCCACCTGTCCACCGCTGTCTGCATAGAAGGATGTGCGGTCGAGAACGACTTCGCCTGTATCGCCGGGTTGCAGAACCTGTACACCGACGCCGTCTTTCACCAGCGCGATGACTTCTGCGCTGTCAGCACGGAGGCCGGTGTAACCGACGAAGTCGGTCTTGTCGAGAGATGCGAAGGCTGGCGATGCGGTCTTCTGCGAACCACCCTTCCATGAGGCGCGTGCGCGCTTCTGTTCTTCTTCCTTGGCTCGTTCGAAGCCGACCATATCGAACTCGATGCCCGCGTCACGCGCGGCATCGGTCATGAAGTCGAGCGGCATGCCGAAGGTTTCGTACAGCGAGAATGCCTGTGCGCCATCCTGCAGAACTTCATTGGTCATGCGTGCGAGGCCAAGCTGCAGCGTGCGTGCGAACTGCTGCTCTTCCTGCAGCACTGTCTTTGCAACGCGCTCTTCTGCATCCAGCAGTTCAGGATATGCGACCTTCATTTCGCCTACGACGGCGTGCACCATCTCGTGCATGAAGGGTTGATCCTGACCGAGCAGGCGTCCGTGACGGATGCCGCGACGAAGGATTTTGCGCAGTACGTAACCGCGGCCTTCATTCGCGGGCTGAATGCCATCGGCGATGAGGAACGTTGCGGCGCGTGCGTGGTCTGCGATGATGCGAAGTGAGGCCGCGCCCTTTGCATCGCTGACAGAGCCTTCCTCCGCGTTCATGGCGGAGAACCCTGTCAGACGAATCGCAGCATCGATCAACGGAACAAACAGATCGCTCTGATAGTTGGAGAGCTTGCCCTGCAGCACACAGGAGATACGCTCGAGGCCCATGCCGGTGTCGATGGAGGGCTTGGGCAGCGGCGTGAGTTCCGGCAGGCCGCCGGGTGTGATGTGACGATCGAACTGCATGAAGACGAGGTTCCAGATCTCCATGTAGCGCTGGTCGTCTTCGCCGAAGGGCTTGTCTTCGCCGGTTTCGCTGGCGGCGAGGCCGAGGTCGTAATAGATCTCAGAGCAGGGGCCGCAGGGGCCGGTTTCGCCCATCTGCCAGAAGTTGTCCTTGGCGCCCAGTTCATAGATGCGGCTCTTGGGCACGCCTGCTTCAATCCAGAACTGTTCCGCTTCGTCGTCGCGCGGGGTCTGCGCGTCGCCCTCGAAGATGGTGACGTAGAGCTTGTCCTTGTCGATGCCGAACCAATCGGGCGAGGTGAGGAGTTCCCACGCGAAGGCGATGGCGTCTTTCTTGAAGTAGTCGCCGAAGCTGAAGTTGCCCAGCATTTCAAAGAAGGTGTGGTGGCGACGCGTGAAGCCGACGTTTTCCAGATCGTTATGCTTGCCGCCCGCGCGGACGCACTTCTGCGAGGTGGTGGCGCGGGAGTAGGTGCGCACGTCCGAGCCAAGGAAGACGTCCTTGAACTGGTTCATACCCGCGTTGGCAAAGAGCAGCGTGGGGTCGTTGTGCGGCACGAGCGACGACGAGTGGATGCGGCGATGGCCCTTGCCCTCAAAAAACCGCAGAAAATCTTCGCGAATCTGGCTTCCGGAACGGTATTGCATGACCTATAAAGTCTAGCAGTGAGTATGCCCGCGCAAGTCTGTCTCGGTGCAATGCTGCTTTGCGGCGGTGCGAACCTTCTTGCGCAGGAGCCGCCCTGCGGCGTTAGCGGTGTGAAAGAGACCACTACGATCACTTATCCGCCAATCGCTAGCGAGGCCCACGTCACCGGTCTGGTCATCGTACGGGTGGAATTTGCCAAAGACGGAATGGTTGAAACGGCAGAAGTTTGGCGTGGGCCAGAGATGTTGCGCGAAAACGTTCTGTCGTTTGTGAAGGGACTTCAGGCGAACGAGTATGGAGGAAGCCGCACCTGCCTGCTCTCAGTAATCTTTGCCATGCGAGAGCAGATTCCCCCAGATTTTCACGGAGACATGCTGGGTGCGGATATCAAGCGAACAACGATCACGCCACTGCACTATTCCATTACCGCGACAACGCTTCCTTTCTATACAAGCGTAGACCCGGCAGGCAAGAAGATTCGCAAGCGCTTCCTCGGCATCTTCTAGCCGCTGTCTTACGATGGAAGCCATGAAACTTTCACGTCGGACGTTTATAAGCAGTGCATTGGCAACCGGCATAACAGCTGCAGCGCAGACCAAAGGCACAGGTGCGCCTGCAAAGTTTGGTCCGACGCCTTCGCTGCGGCAACTCCGCTGGCAGCGTATGGAGACCACCGCTTTCCTGCACTTCACCGTGAACACCTTTACCGGGCGTGAGTGGGGGTTGGGTGATGAAGACCCCAATATCTTTAACCCGACCGAGTTCAATGCGGACAGTATTGTGCTGACGCTGAAGCAGGGCGGCATTAAGGGTGTGATTCTGACCTGCAAGCACCATGATGGCTTCTGCCTGTGGCCTACGAAGTCGACCGATCACAACATCAGCAAGAGCAAGTTTCAGGGCGGCAAGGGCGACATTGTCCGCGACATCTCGGCTGCGGCGAAGAAGCATGGGTTGAAGTTTGGTGTGTATGTTTCGCCGTGGGACCGGAACAATGCGAACTATGGCAAGCCGGAGTACATCACGACGTATCGGCAACAGATCACTGAGTTGCTGACGCACTATGGGCCGATCTTTGAAGTGTGGTTTGATGGCGCGAATGGTGGCGATGGTTTCTATGGTGGGGCGCGGGAGAAGCGGACCATCGACAAGCACACCTATTACGACTGGGCTAACACGTGGGGACTGGTTCGCAAGCTGCAGCCGGGTGCGGTGATCTTTAGCGATGCTGGGCCGGACATTCGCTGGGTGGGTAACGAACGCGGTATTGCCGCAGAGAATTGCTGGAACACGGTGACTCTGCTGAGTGAGCATCATGACGCTACTGCCGTTCCTGGCGATGTGGACACGAAGCTGTCTGGTGCGGGTTCTGCTTATGGCAAAGAGTGGATTCCGGCGGAGTGCGATGTGTCGATCCGTAAGGGCTGGTTTTATCACCCGGAGGAGAAGCCGAAGTCCGTTGACGCACTGTTGAACATTTACGAGAAGTCTGTGGGGCATGGAGCGGGTTTGCTGTTGAATATTCCGCCGGATACGCGCGGGCTGATTGCGGATGCGGACGCGGATGTTTTGTACGGTTTCGCAGCACGTGTGCAGAAGATGTTTGCCACGAATTTGCTGCGCGGGGCGAAGCTGACGGCGTCGAATGTGCGCTCGGCCAAGTACTCCCCGGCGAAGCTGGTGGATGGCGATGCGGACACCTTCTGGAGTACTGCGGACAACCTGACGGAAGCGAATGTTACCGCGAAGTTCGCGGACAGAAAGACGTTCAATCTGTTCCGGCTGCGGGAGCAAATCGGCCTGGGTCAGCGGGTACGGGAGTTCCGGCTGGAAGTACGCGATGGCAGTGGCCCGTGGGTTCGTGTCGCGTCGGGTGAGAGCATTGGGAACTGCCGCATTGTGCGATTGGAAGCCGCTATTCAGGCGACCGAAGTGCGGCTGAGTGTTCGGAGTGCGGCACCGGTGGCGCTGAGCGAGTGGGGCTGTTTCCTGAATCAGGACTAGCCTCACGCCTGATGTAAAAAGCCTTGGAAAACGTCTGGGATTGAGGCGAACGGCAGTGTACCAAAATGCTACACTGTGCCATCTACCCGTCTTAATTCGAGTCGGGTTTCGCGGCTTCGTGTCGACATTATTAGTCGCGCCTTCGAACGCATGGACCGACGGACATTATTCACGGTGCAGGCCGGCCTGCTCATATTTTTGGGCGGCGTCATCCTCGCGTCCTCATACTTCCAATCGAGAAACCGCCGGGACAAGGGTTCCGTATGGTTTGCGGCAGCGTATTTCTGCGCGGGACTGGGACTTGGGCTGCAGGCGTATCGCGGGCAGATCTCGGATGTGATCAGCATCCTGTTTGGCAATGGTCTGTTCCTGATGTTTGGTCCGCTGGCGAACCGGGCCATTGCCAAAACCACCGATCAGAAGCGCGACTATCTGGTGTGGCTGCTGCTGCTGAATGCTGCGACGGTGATGAATTACGCCTATTACACGTGGTGGCAGCCGAACGTGGTGCTTCGAACGGTTGAGGCGGTGCCGATTCTTGCAGTGATGTATCTGGCCTGCATTGACCTCCTCCTGCGAAACAAGGACGAAGTGATCCGTCCGGCAGTCAACGCCATCATTGTCTGTTTCGCCATGCAGTCACTGCCTAATTTCGTTCGAGTGGCGCTGGCCTGGAAGTATCAGATTCCGGATGCGTGGTTCTCCTGGAGCGGCATCATCACCATTGCCGGGTTGGCGCTCAGCTATCTGTGGATTGGCAATTTGCGGATGCATGCAGAGCTGGAGCGGTCGGCCATGACCGATCCTCTGACGGGCCTGTTTAACCGGCGCGCCCTGGATGTGTTTGCCATGCGAGAGTTGGAGCGCATCCGTCGCCGCAACCTGCCGTGTTCCGCACTGATGATGGATGTGGATAGCTTTAAACAGATCAACGATGGCCTGGGGCACGCGGCTGGAGACGCCTCGCTGTGCGCCGTGGCGGATACGCTGCAAAAGACCCTGCGGCTTACCGATATTGCAACGCGCCTGGGCGGCGACGAGTTCTTTGTCCTGCTGCCGGACTGCAGCGAGGCACAGGCGACCGAGGTTGTAATGCGTTTGAAATCGGCCATCCACGGGTTGCGGCTGAAAACGATGAGTGAAGTGGTGTTCACGATTAGCACCAGCATTGGCTGCGTCACCCTGAGTGGGCAGGACGCGACGCTGGAAGAACTGCTGCACGGCAGCGACATGATGCTCTACCGCGAAAAGCAGGCTTTGCGGGCGGAAACTTCGCCTGAGATGAAGCCACAACCGGTGCCCGTGCCCGGTCCACGGCGGGTTCAACCCTATAACGCGTAGCTGGTGAGTTTCAGCGGCGAAGGGTAACAAAAACAAACAATTGACACCCTTCTATACCGAACCGGAAGATAGTGTAGTTGCGCTGCGGTATTGTTTCCACTTAGTTCTTCTCCCTGGTCTGTCTTTTTTCATGGAAAACCTGTCTATCTACCGGATGTACGGTTTATTGCTACTGTCCACAGGCTTTGCAGTGGCGATGCTGTACCGTGCCATTCAAACTGAAAAGACAGATCGTTCCGCATACTGGATTGCGGCCACGTGTTTCTGCGGTGGTCTCGGCCTGGTTGCGCTGAGCACCAGCTCGAATGCCCTTCACTGGGCTGGCATTGTTCTCTTTGTGGCGACGCCGAACATCCTGCACGTTGCGATAGGGTCCGCCACCCGGCAGAGCGTACGCAAGACGCTGCCCTGGATGATTGGCATCACCGTAGGCTGCTTTCTCGGCACCGTACTCCTGAACATCGTTATTCCGAACTGGCCCATTCGGCGTGCGCCAGCCGTTTTTTCTATCCCGCTGATGCAGGCAATGAACGTGTGGTTCCTGTTGCGCCGGAAGGATAGTCCAACGCGACTGGCAAATATCGCCATGGCCGTCTTCCTGTTGTTGCATGTTGTGGTCTTCGCCATACGGACCGGCGACATCATTACGGATAGCTTCCATCAACGCTGGCTTGCTTACGCTGGCATGACCATTATTGTGGGACTGGGCGGCAGCTTTCTGGGCATGGAGTCTCTGCGTTCGCGCCATGAGATGGAACGCATTGCCATGACTGATCCCCTGACTGGCTTGCTGAATCGGCGTGCGCTGGAGGTAGTGGCACACCGCGAGTTGCAGCGTTGCATTCGTTCAGAAAAGCCCTGCTCTGCGCTCATGATGGACATTGATCGCTTTAAGGAGATCAATGACAACATGGGTCATGCCGCGGGCGACGCTGCCCTGCGCGCCGTGGCCGGGGTTCTGCAGGCGATGCTGCGGCCGACGGATGACGTGATCACCCGGCACGGTGGCGATGAGTTCTTCGTTCTGCTTCCCGAATGCGGAGAGGACAACGCGGAACGGATCGCAAACCAGATCCGACAGGGCGTTTCCGGATGCACGTTATTTGCCATGGACAATACGCCCTTTCGCATCCAGGTCAGCATCGGCGTGGCCACGTCTTCCGGCCATGAAATGACCGTGCAAGACCTTCTACACGCCAGCGACATCCTGCTCTACCGCGAGAAGCAGATCAGCCGGAGCAAGGTTGCCGCAATGCTTCTGAAGGATCATCGACCGGAAGGCGGCGGCGCCCAGGTCCATCCTTCCAACGCATAAGCCGGATCGCGCGGCTGGTTCAACGTATAAAACTGCTCGCGGTGTTCTGCCATCACCATGCAGGAGACCAGTGCGTCGAACGCGTCTTCGCTGGCCTTCGCCTTTGCAATCGCTGCCGGTCCGAGCCGTGAATATGCCACGTCTTCCTTTCGCTTGCGCGCCAGATACGCAGCTCTGGCCTCGGCATTCGATTTATGGACAGGGCCGGTATTCAGCCGGGTATACATCTCAACGATCAGCGGCTGGCCCGCCTTTGGCCGATCAAACGGCCATATACGGAAGCCAGCTTCATGGAGTTGCTGCAGTGTCTTCACGCCGCGCAGTGAGGCCGTTCCCACTGAACCGGAACCGCCGATCTGAAACACCGACTTGGGCGTGATGCCCTTTACGCGTAGTGCGCGCTCTTCCTCAGGAATGTGCGCGACAAGCTTGCAGTCAATGTCCGTGGCCCGCAGCATGCGATGCAGTTGTTCACCACTGAACTCCGCGGGACGCTTGTGCGGCTTGCCCCAGAAACGGCGATCTTCATTCTCGCGCGACAGCCATCGTTCACCATGTTCAGCGACTACATCCCAGAACCTTGGCGCGCTGTGGACGCCCACTTCACGCAGGAACCACGCCGGGAAGCTGAAACAGAAATCGAATCCCACGACCATGGCGGGATCCTTCTTCACCTGTGCGATGAGCCACTCCACAACCTCGTCGCGGGTTCTGCCGCTCTCCACGCGCACCTTGCCCGCGTGCCACGTTGCGGCAACGATATGGCGCCGCTGCCCGGCGATGTCCACGCGTCCGGACCAGTCGATGGCGATGATGGTGGAAGGCAACATCACTTTGCTTGGATGCGTGGGATTATTCGTCCTGCGCATCTGTCTCCGCGCGATCCAGAGCTTCCTCTCCGCTCTTCAGACTTCGCAGCACGGCAAAGATCGCCTTCGACGAAAACCCTGCCGCCGTCAGTCTGCGCAGAACGCGCGCGGTGCTCTTTTCGTCCGTCGGTGCAGCGATGCGGCGGCGCTCCAGATGCTGCCGCACCAATGCCTGTTCGTCGACACCTTCGTAGGCCTCATCCAGAGTGGTTTGAATAACTTCCGACGCGATGCCCTTTGCCTGGAGATCCTGCTGAACGCGACGCCTGCCGAAGCTGCGATTCTCCTGCCGCAGACGTGTGAAATCCGCGGCGAAGCGATCGTCCGAGAGGTAGCGCAACTCCTGCAGCTTTGCCAGCACCCAGTCCACGGCTTCGGTTCCGGACGGCCCGGGTTCGGCGCGATCGATGAGCTTGCGGCGCAGGTCACGAACGCTCTGCATGCGTGCGCCGAGCGACTTAAGTGCATACTCCATCAACTGTTCGCGATCGAGCGGTGTGCGTGTGGCGCGTGGACGACCGAATGCCATGAAAGAAAGATTAGCAAGTGGTATGACCATTGGGGTGCTGTGTGTATAAAATGGGCATCCGCAAGGAGAAATTATGCTCACGCGCCGCGAATTTTCCCGCAACGCCGTCGCCACTGCCGCCGGTCTTGCTTTGACCTCCACCGCAAACAGCTATGCACGCATTCTGGGCGCAAACGATCGTGTGAACGTGGCGGTGATCGGCCTGAACAGCCGCGCCTACGCGCATCTGAGCAGCCTGAAGGCAAACCAGTCCGCCGTCAACATCACGCATGTCGTCGACGTCGACTCAAAGATCCTGGCCAAGTATGCCGCCGCCACCGAGAAGGACTTCGGCGTTGCGCCCAAGGCCGACAGAGATTTCCGCAAGACGCTGGAACAGAAGGACGTGGACGCCATCACCATTGCCACGCCTGACCACTGGCACACGCCGCTGGCCATCTACGGCCTGAAGGCTGGCAAGCACGTTTACGTGGAAAAGCCCTGCAGCCAGAATCTGCACGAGACCGAACTGCTGGTTGCCGCGCAGAAGAAGTACGGCAAGGTTGTGGTAATGGGCAACCAGCAGCACTCGTCCGACTACACCCGAGAAATGGTGCAGGCAGTGCGCGACGGCAATCTTATTGGCCGCGCCTACTATGCCAAGACCTGGTACACCAACGAGCGTAAGAGCATTGGTGTGGGCAAGCCCATTCCCGTTCCGGCGAATCTTGATTGGGACCTGTGGCAGGGACCGGCTCCGCGCCAGGCTTACAAGGACAACGTCCATCCGTATAACTGGCACTGGTTCCATGTGTGGGGCACAGGTGAAGCCCTGAACAACGGTACGCATGAGTTCGACGTGGCTCGCTGGTTCCTGGATGTGAAGTATCCGCAGCGTGTCTCTGTCTCCGGCGGTCGTTACCACTTCAAGGACGATTGGGAATTCTACGACACCCTGAACGCCAGCTTTGAGTACGACAACAAGCTGATTGAGTGGGAGTGCCTGTGCTGCAACCATCTCAAGTACTGGGGCCGTGATCGCGGTACCGCCGTTGTGGGAACGGAAGGCACTGTGATCATTGATCGCGATGGCTACGAAATCCACGACCTGAAGGGCAAGACCGTTAAGGAGTGGAAGGTTCCCAAGGCTGGCACGACCAGCAGCATGGACACCGTGGGCCGCGATGGCATGACCGACGTCCACTTCAAGAACTGGCTTGATTGCATCAAGGACAGCAGCACGAAGCAGGACCAGCCGATTGAAGACGCGGCACGCTCTGTAGGTTCGCTGCTGATGGCGAACGTTGCCTATGACCTGAAGAAGGAACTGAAGGTAAACCCGGAAACGGGCCAGTTCGTGAACGATCCCGCTGCTACCGCGAAGCGCAAGCGCACTTACGAAAAGGGCTGGGAGCCGACGGTCTAACATCCACTGCATCGCTTTACAGAAGAGGCCTCGCTTCGGCGAGGCCTTTCTCTTTGTCTATGGCTAAAAACACAACAGCCGCTGGTCGATGCCAGCGGCTGTTGTGTTTCTCGGGATATCGCGACTACGCGGAGTAGCCCATCTCTTCGAGCACTTTGCGCTCTGTTGCGATGCTCTTGGTGACGCCCGGCATAGGGTCCTTGCCGTTGATCTCGTATTCGAGATCGACGCAGCCGGGGTACTTGATTTTGACCAGCGTTTCGAAGATCTGCTTCACCGGCATGATGCCTTCGCCGACGGCAACCTGGCTTTCCTTCTTGTCCTTCTCGGCCAGATCCTTCATGTGGATGCAGTACAGGCGCGAGCCAACTTCCTTGATGGTTTCAGGAACGTCCTTGCCTGCGCGCATGGTGTGACCTACGTCGACGCAGAAGCCCACGCGCTTATCGAGGTTGCCGATCTTCGCAAGAATGTCCTGCGGCGACGGCCATTCCTTGTCTTCGGGGCCGTGGTTGTGGATGGCGAGCTTGATGTCGTACTTCTTTACAAAGCTTGCGACGCGTTCCAGAGCAGCGTGCGAGGGCGATCCGATGATCATCGGAAAGCCTGCAGCCTTGGCGTAGTCGAACTTCGCCTTGATGTCTTCGTCCTCGTCCTTAGGGAAGTAGATGGTGCCACCGCCCGTGATGACGAGGCCCTGGCTGCGATACCAGTCGGCGTTCTTCTTCACCTCATCGAGCGGCCCCATGGGCAGATGGAAGTCCTTGAGGTTGATGTTCTTCAGGTTCAGCTGGTGCATGAAGTCGACAAGCTGCTGCGGCTGCTTGAACTCACGGAAGGTGTAGCTGGCGATGCCCAGACGGATGGGCGAAGGCTTGAGTGCCATGGCCGAAAGGAAGCGCGGTGTTGCCGACGCGGCTGCAGCAAGACCAAGCCCCTTCAGGGCGCTACGGCGCGTAAACGTACGATGCGACATGGTTCATTCTCCTAACGAAATAATTTCCGGTTTTGCAAAAGCCTTATGCCTGATCTAACTTGACCCACTTCGCCTGCTTCTGCGCGCGCACTACCAACTCTGCGGCGAGCAGTGCCTGCGCCTGGTCCTGCGCAGTGTGCGTGCGGTGCACCACGTCTGAAACGAACTGGCGACCGAAGGGCAGATCGACGTTGTTGCAGTCGATGAACTTCTGCTCTGTTCCGTTCACCATGAACAGGTTGTTGCCTGCCTTGTTCACACCGACGTTGGTGTACTTGCGGACTTCGATGTAGCCCTTGGTGCCGAGGATGAAGAGGCGTCCGTCGCCCCATGTGCCGAGTGCATCCGGTGTGAACCAGTCGAGGCGGACATAGCCGAAGCCTTTATCGCCACGCAACACCATGTCGCCGAAGTCCTGGAACTTGGGATGTTCGGGGTGAGCGATGTTGCTGATCTGTGATTCGACAACCTCAGCCGATTTGGAGCCCGTGTAATACAGGAACTGTTCCACCTGGTGCGAGCCGATGTCGCACAGGATTCCGCCGTACTGCTCCGGTACCCAGAACCAATCCGGACGCGCATCGGCACCACCGTTTCCGGCATTGCCGGAGCCCTGCACGATCTGGTGCGGAGCGATGTTGATGGTCTGGATCACGCGGCCAATCTTGCCCTGCTTGACGAGTTCGCCTGCATAGACGGCGGCCTTCACTTCGAGAAGTTCGCTGTACAGGATGGCGTAGATGCGGCCCGTTTCCTTCACCGTCTTGCGGATGGCTTCTACCTGCTCCAGCGTGGTGGCGCCCGGCTTGTCGGATAGGAAATCCTTGCCTGCCTTCATGGCGCGGATGCCCAACGGGGCGCGCTCGTTTGCAATGGTGCTGCTGAGCACAAGGTGAATGCTCTTGTCGTTCAGAATTTCTTCTTCGCTGTGCGCCTGTTTCACGTTGGGGAACGCCTTGGCGAAGCGTGCAATCTTGTTTGGCTCTGCGCCGTGCCAAGCCACCAGTTTGCCGCCGCCGCGAATGATGGCGCCCACCATTCCATAGATATGGTCGTGGCTCATGCCGCAGACGGCAAAGTTGATGGTGTCTGTAGGAGCCGGAACCTCTTGTTTCGGCACCACTTCGTGCTGCACGTTGGACTGGCCGCCTTCCGCAAATGCCATTACATCGGGCATGGCTCCCAGCATTCCCATTGCGCCCGCGCGACGGAAAAACTCACGACGATTGACAGACTCGTTCGCACTCACTTTGTATTCACTCCAGGGCATCTACCGTGCCAAAAGACGTATCCACGTTACACCGGCGGAACAAAGTACGCCAGTAGTGGTCCGTCCACGTCAAACTATACGAAGGTTAGGAGTAGCGTACGCATGCGGCACGTGTTGGCAGGTGTAATGGCGGGATTCTTGATGGCGACCACTGCGGTCGCGCAAAGCGGCCTGGGCAAACTGGACACCTCGCAGCCCACCGGCATGACGCCGGAACAGATCGTTACGGAGATGGGCAAGAAGGAGTCGCAGTTTGTAAAGGCACGCGACAACTACACCTTTCGCCAAGCCGTGGTGATGCAGACGATCAACGACGACAATGGCAAGCCGGATGGTGAATATCGCCAGGTGACCGACATCGGCTTTGATAAAGACGGCAAGCGCAATGAGACTGTCGTGTTCGCGCCGCAGAACACCATGGAGCGCGTGATCCTGGACGCCTACGATCTTGAAGACGTGGCGAAGCGTATTCCACTTGTCCTGACCACGGAAGAGCTTCCGAACTATGACGTGAAGTACGTGGGTAAACAGAAGGTGGATGAGCTGGACACGTACGTCTTCGACGCTTCACCAAAGAACGCTGACTTCAAGCATCGCTTTTTCGAAGGACGCGTCTGGGTAGATCAGAAGGATCTTGAGATTGTGATGATCAATGGCAAGAACGTGCCTGACGACATCAAGCACGGCCACTTCTCGATTCCCTTCACTACGTATTACGAGCAGGTGGATACGGTGAACTGGTTCCCCACCTACACGCGCGCCGATGGCACCGTACACTTTGCCGCCAGCAAAGACGGCCCGGCCAATGACATTCACATGCGCAACACGGTGAAGTACACCGACTATCGCCGCTATCGTTCGTCAGCACGCATCATTTACAACGGCCAGGACATTACAAACGAGAGCAAGCCCGAGAAGCAGCAGAGCGAACCGCCAAAACAGTAGGGCTATTCACGATGCAAGCTACCGGCGTAAGTGTCGATGGACATTTACGCCGTTAGCTTTGGTAGTAGCTCCGACAAGCGCAAACGATAGTCTGCCAATGCTGCATTGGTGTGTGTCTCGTATCGATGCGCCAACTCTGCGTTGCGCCCGTGAAAGTCTGTGGCCAGTTGTTGCAACAGCAGCCAGTCATGCCAGTGGCCGCCCGCTTCCTGCACTGCCTCGAACTGCGCGGCTGCCTCACGCGCCGGTGTGCCTTCCGGAGCTGTTTCCACCATGTAGCGGCATAATTTCGCAGCCTTGCGGATGGTATGAAGCGCGTCTTCATCGAGCCGTTCCAGTCGGCGTTGCAAGCGCTCATGCGCGTCTTCGTTTTTTCGTGGCCGACGCTCGCGCAACGCGGATTTTACATGCGTCGCGAAGAACTCTTCCGCATGTTCCAGCAGCGCGGCCGATGTAATGCCGCGTCGATTTGCAGGTTTGATCATTTGTTCCAGATCGCGCAGGGATGCGGCCAGATCCTGTTCTTCGTCTTTCAGCACGGCCACGAGTTTCTTCGCTTCATCGTCACGTTGTGCTTCGAGATGTTTGCGAAGCTTCTTGGCCTGCTTTCGCACCACATCACCCGTGCTGCCGTTATGCACTGCTGCCTTTTGCGGTGCGTCCAGCGCAATCATGCTGGTCTGCACATCCAAATCGCGCACAGCACCGGCAGCGCGTCGAATGCGGCGCAGGCGCTGCGTGACTGCACGTGCTTGAGAGTGATGTTCCGGCAGACGCATGGGGTGGTCGCCGTGGCCCAACAGCTCCAACAACTCAAGATGAGACTGCACACGGCGTGTGGTAGTGCGCAGCTTATGGACTGCACCGACCTCCGTCGAGGTGATGGCAACAAGCATTGCCGCATCCAGCGCAACAATGTGTTCTTTCAATGCCCGCAATGGTTGCAGGCGTATGGCATTCGTTCGAGTAGCAACCGGCATCGTTACTATGAGATGCATAACTTGGAGCAAGCGTATTGCCTACGTTGCCCCGTACCTGCCCGAGATCAGCGAAAGCGATGGCCTCATCGCGCCTACTTGCGTACGACGTCGAGGAGGCCGACTCTTTTAGAGCTCGCGGCTTGCGCCGAACAGCAGCCACAGTATGACCAGCAGCAGGATCAAGCTGATACCACCGCCACCGTAATACCCAATGCCAGGGCCCATGTAGTATCCGCCGCCACCGAAGACGAGAAGCAGAACAATCAGAAGAACGATCAGCATTACGTCACCTCAGAACAATCTTCGTAAAGCAAAGTTGCGGATTGAGATGCACGCTGATGCAACAGGATGTATAAGAATGCCGAATTGTTCCCGGCGATGCTGTGATGACGCAACCGGGAAGTGTTTCCTAAAAGTGATAGGTTAGGTCACCTGCAACGATGAATTGAGTGCGCTTGGTACCCAGATCGTATGCAGCCAAATCGTAGGAGTGTTCCAGCCGTAGTTCTGGGCGAAAGAGAATCGTCGATCCCACCCACATGCCGTAGCTCACCAGATGTTCGGAGTACTTCGTTGTGTAGCCAGTACGCTGGCCTTTGATGTCGTCAAGGAACTCGTTGCGGATGGAAAGATAGCGATGCGCGTTGAATTGATGCTCAAGATAATTCACTACTGCCACTTCCGGTGCGAAACAGGTACGTTCACCCGCAGAGCAAAAAGCGCCATTCGCTCCTGTCTCAGTGGGTATAGGATCGGCAACATTTCCGGCAATGTTGGGGACCTGACGCTGATACATGAACCATGTCTCGGTGTCGGTATGCCAAGTGGAGTTGATTCGGTGATACCAGGTTTCGTAGTACCCCTGCACATTGTTGTAGGCATACTTGCCATCGTTGACGGAATTGGCACAGGTATAGAGCGCGTCTCCGCCCTTGTTCCACGTGTAATCCACGCAAGCAGTAAGCGTAGGCTTGGCATCTTTCGTCCACGGCGCCACGTCGTTACCTGCGGACAGGCCCGCTTGTACCAGCCAGTGATCTGAGAGTTTGATGCTGGCTACGATACCTGTCTGCGTATACGGATCGACCCCGTAAAGCAGGGAGTGCGAGTAGGTGTAGTTGTTCGGTGCGAGTTGCGCCTCAATGTCGGGCAATGAAATGTAGCGACCTACTCGAATATTCATCCCCTCAGCGACCTTGGGAATGTAGAGGTCGATATAGGCCATGACGGGGTCGTAGCCATTTTCGCGGTTGTGAACGAGTAGTTGTTGCGACAGGATGCCCTTGGCGGTGGTGTAGCGATAGTCCTGCCCATAGAGCTGCGCGATACGGAAACCCCAGTCAACATGGCCCGTCTGCACTGTGTCTGGGAGGCGTTCGATGTACAGCACGGCCTGATCAGCAGTGATGCGATTCGGGTTGTAGTAATACGCCGCGGGAGAGTTTGCGCCGTCGCCTTTGTTGGAAGTGGAAACGTTGAAGCCACCATTCAACCAACCGTAGACCTTGATACGCGAGCGGTTCTGGTTCATGGCCTGCATCAGGATGTAAGTCTGCGTATCGGGCGCGCCGATAACAGGTGTTCCGCCAACAGAGTAGTCAGTGGATGGAAATGGCGGGGAATCCAAGGGTGCCCGATAGCCGCGGCGCGCTAATACGGGTGTAGATGCTGAGGGAGAAGGCTTCCAGTCCTGCCAATACGCATCGCCCAAACGCTGGAAGAAGTTGCGGTCCGGTTGTGGTGCGGAGGGTTGAACCTGAGAGTAAAGCTGGGTGGGACCTATAAGAGCCAATGTGAGCAATGAACAAGCTGCAAGACGCATCGTTTCCCTCACTCTCGAGTAGAGGCGGAAAGATCGTAGGAAATCCATAAAGAAGCCATTAGGAATTCGTAAAGGTATCGACGGAGATGGAAATCTCTCGGATCGTGATGGCGCAGCAGACCGAATTGTCATCTCACTTGCACAAGCGGCCATATTCGCCGTTGCAGGAGCACCCTACCGCCTTGTCACACCAGCATGTGCAGGAACACATTGACCTGATCGCGCGACACGAGCAGGAGTTCTCGGAGAAGCGGACCGCTGCCGAACGGGCTGGCGATGTTATCGCCGGATTTGCCGGGAGTATGCGATTTGTCGTCCTGCACCTGGTCTTTTTCGCTGGCTGGATTCTGTGCAATACACTGCAGCGCTTTCAGCAATGGCGGTTCGATCCCTATCCGTTCGCGATGCTGGACACGATCGTGGCGCTTGAGGCGATTCTGCTGGCGAGTTTCATCCTGATGCGACAACAACGCATGGGTCGCCGCTCCGATGAGCGCGAGCACCTGATGCTGCAAGTACTGCTGCTAACGGAAAAAGAGACCACGGCGCTGCTGCAAATTAACCGCGAGATGGCGGAGAAGTTTGGCATGTACGGTGTGGCACGCGATGTCGATGTGGCTGCGCTGAGCCAGGAAACCTCCATTGAGCAAGTGGCGGAGAATATCCGCGAGAACCTTACCGAAGAGCAGTGATCGTTATGCCGTAGGCGCCGGTATCTCAAACTGGCTGGGCTGGTCTTTTGGGCGTGCCAGGAAGCGCGCTGTGGGAAATGCATCTGGGTAGTTCTCACGCACGAACGTCATCATCTCCTCGCGCACGGTGCAGCGCAGATCGAAGTTCTCGCTGCTGTTGCGACTGCTGACGAGGCAACGAAGTTCCATGGTGTGTTCGCGGAGATCCGTGACTTGCAGGCCGACGACTTTGCCATCCCATTGCTTCGCGGAGTGAACGATGTCGCTGAGCTTCTGGCGTAGTGGTTCGACTGGGACGGAGTAGTCGAGATAGAGGAAGGCTGTGCCGAGGATCTCTGATGACTCACGTGTCCAGTTGGCGAAACTGTTCTCAATGAACCAACTGAGTGGAACGATAAGTCGACGCAAGTCCCAGATCTTGATGACGACGTAGGCGGAGTTGATTTCTTCGATGCGGCCCCACTCCCCTGACACGACGACCACGTCATCGATACGGATGGGTTGTGTCAAGGCGATCTGCATGCCCGCAAGAAAATTGCCCACAGTGGACTTCGCGGCACTTGCCAGTACCAACGAGGCGAGCCCCGCTGAGGCCAACAGACCGGTGCCGGCGCGCCAGAGACGGTCGTCGTGGAAGGTGTACGCGCAGGCCGCGATGGTGATGACGATGATGAATGCGACGATGACTCGGCGGAGGAGCTGGAACTGCGTGCGGAAGCGGCGTGCGTCTACGTTGTTCTCCAACGTGACGTCGTAGCGGCGATAGAGGATGCTCTGCACGACGTAGACCGTGCCGACAGCGAACCAGCCCAGTGAGCACACCATGGCGAGTGCGAGGATCTCGCGGAGGATGGCGTGGACGTTCTCGGGAACCGGGACGAATGGGAGGACGAAGAACAGGCAGGTGATGAGGAAGATGGCCCGCGCTGGTTTACCGAGGTGCTGCTGCAGTCCTAGACCGATGGAGAAGCGTGGGTTCTGCTTGCCCTCCTCCTTACGGACGAACCGGAAGACAAGCCAGTGGAAGGCGTTGGAAAACGCTACCGCTGCGCAGAAGACGAAGAAGGGTACGAACCAACCGTGCCAGACGTGAAAGATTCCCAGGCGCATCGGCGCTCCCGCTGAAGGATTTGCAAATCTTCCCTCTTAGAAGCAGGTTTGCGGGGCGTTGAGAGCAGGCGGCGGATTCCGGCAGGGTGGGTACCCTCCCCCTCCCCCCCCTGTTTTTGCAAAATCGTCTTTCTATTGGAGTTACGGTTTTGGTGTCTCTAAAATCGTCTTACTATTGGGGTTAGAGGCAAAATCGTCTTTCCAAAGGACTTAGCGGTTTAGTGAGTTGGTTGAGGTATGGGCTCTTTCTTATTTTAGAAAGTCTGGGTGGGTGATCATGCCAACAAAGTTTGGCTTTTAAGTGGTTGTTGGGGATGGGTTTATTGGGATGGATGGGGTGTTGTGGGGTTGACAGCACTTCGTGCGGTTCTCGGCGCTGCGCAGCCAGCCGCGGGATTCTGAGGGGCGCGGCGCGATGCGGTTTACTCCTGCTAGCGGCTTGGGCCGCGCGGTTATGCTTTGCGCTATGGGATTGTTTGATTGGGTGCGTGCATTGTTAGGACGGAGGGTGAAAGGTGAACCTCTGGTCTCAATGGTGTTGTTGATGCGGAAGCCGTTCTTTCTTGGTGAAGAAGCGATTCGAGAACCCGCAACGAAGGCGTTTGGTGTGCCATATGACGGCTCGAATCCGATGTATTTTTCGCAACAGAGTCCGGATCTGGTGTGGCTTAAAGCGGGAAGTTACCTGATCACCGTGTTCCATAAATTCGGAGCTTACGGCGGCAAAACAGAAGATGACGTGGAAGCAGGAGCAGCCTACCTGCCTGAGGATGCCGGTAGGTTTTGGCGAGAGCAGCGAGCATGGGCTGCTTTCGATGTACAGAATAACGACCTGCCTGAAGAAGAGGCTTACGGCGTACTAGCGAAGTTATTGCTACAGGTCACCGATGAACGCTGCTGCGGAATCTTCCTGCCATCGACAGGTCTTTTTCTTGCAAATGATGGAACAGCGGAAGCTGAACTTCGCCGACTAGTCGCGCTAGCGAACTGAAGTCGAGTCCGGAGCTGCTTATGAAAGCGCGACGGGACGTGTAGGATTCTGCGCATGAAACGGTGGCTTATCCTCGTCGCGCTGGTGGGTGGATTCGGTGGGGTTGCGAGCGCGCAGCAGCAGCATAAGGATCCGGAGTCTGTTCTGATGACGATGGCTGTGGCTGCGAAAGAGGCCGGGGTGCCTGCTGGGATTGTGTTGCGGAAGGGCTCCGATATTTGCCATGAGCGGGGTGCTTCTGCGGAGCCTCTTCCCACCGATCCGATGCAGCGGTTACGCATGATTGCAGATCAGTATGGGTATCACGTGGATGAGAGCGGGCCTGTGCTTCTGGTGACACCGAAGGATGGTGTGCCGGATGCGCTTAACGAGGCACTGCAACACCGTTGGGAGCGCTTTCCTGCTCAGAATAGCGTCATGCGAGAGATGGGGATGATTCTGAACGGGTGGATGGGCACCGTTGCCGATCCGAAGCGCGCTTTCGGTATCGATAGCATAAGCAATAGTGAGGAAGAGGTGGTGCATCTGCCTGCAAGCGAGAACCTGTCCTCCGAAGAGATCGCTGACCGCATCGTTTCCCTTGGCAGCAAAGGCTTTTGGATTGCGTGGCAGAACCCTCCCGAGATAGTCGCCAGCCAAGGGCTGGTTCGACTCAGCACCTTTTCGTATCGCGATGATTTCGTGAATGCGAAACGCTACGAATGCAAGTAAGTTCGAGTCGCATGGGTGGGTCTATAGCGTGACGAGGGTCCTGGGGCTGGGATTGATCTCGCCGTTTTATATGTTGTTCGTGTCGTTCGGCAGCGGCGCGCTGGGATTGCTGATCCTGTTCTGGGGCGTGCAGTACGCGTGGAAGGCCTTGGCTAAACCGAAAGTGGATTTGGATGGGCCATATCTGCTTGCTACAACTTAGATATCAGCATAAGTTATCGATGTAAATCTGCATATAAGACCTGCATTTGGAGCGTTAGATTTTCGTTATGCCAACCACTGTATTGATTCCAGAACCCAACAGCACCTCATTAATCTCGTTTGATGTCGACACATCCCTAGTTATTGTGGGAGCAAATGGCGCCGGCAAGAGCCGTATGGGAGCGCGCATAGAAGAGGCGCAGGCCCATAAGGTACATCGCATAAGTGCTCATAAGATTCTTAGCATTTCTGATAATTTGCAATTAATTCCGGAAGATCAGGCGAGAAAACTTCTAATCGTTGGGACACAGCATGTTGATCTGAACCAATTTGCAACTACAGGTCAACTCATGCAACAAAGAAATTTCCATCGCTGGCAAAATGATTTCGGAATCGGCAAACCCCTGGATGACTTCGACGTCGTTATAAGCCTACTTTTCGCATCGATGCGCCGTCGCAACGCGCTTTACGTGGATAAAATCAAAACCTATGAGGAAGGAGGGCGCATTGGTGAACTCCCCGAACTCACTAAAGACGCAAGCGATGTCCTTCTTCGAATCTGGAAGGAACTGCTTCCATCCGTAAATATTTCGCTGGCGGACGACAAGATTACGGCTAACAACGGCTCAGCAGATTATTCAGGGTCCAAGATGAGTGACGGGGAAAGAGTTATTTTCTACCTCTGTGCACAAACCCTAATCGCAGTAGAGGGCAATATCCTCATCGTGGATGAGCCAGAATTGCATGTCCACAAGGCGCTAACGGGTAGGCTTTGGGATCTCTTAGAGCAAGCAAGGCCCGATTGCCAATTCATATACCTCACTCAAGATCTCGAGTTTGCGAGCACAAGGGAGGCTTCGAGAACAATCTGGGTGAAGTCTTTTTCGGGTTCAGCTTGGGATTGGCAAGAGATACCACCCAGTGAGGATTTCCCAAAACAGTTAATGCTTGAAGTTCTTGGCACCCGTAAAGCGATTCGTTTCATTGAAGGCACGCAGGGAAGCCTGGATGCATCCTTATACCGCCTCCTATTTCCGAACGACAGGATAAAGCCCGTTGGAGGTTGCGACGATGTTTCGATGCTCGTCAGAGCAGCCAATGCAGAAGTTCTCTTGAGCGACAAAGACATAACAGGAATAGTTGACCGAGATTTTCGCTCGGAAGATGAAATTGCATATCTACGGGATAAGAAAATCGCAGTTCTTGAGGTCGCGGAAGTTGAGAACCTCTATTGCGTGCCAGAAATCGTAAGTTTCGTTTGTAACAAGGAGTATGGCGGCCGAGCCGACGCCGCAGCTAAGGAACAATCTGCGCTAGACGTCATAACATCTGCGTTCGACTCAGCTCTTATAGATCAGACTGCTAAGCATGCGTTGCAGCAAATTAGGAATCGGATGGCCACCTTCTCTGCATCCCATCGGCCGACCGACGCTACTTCGATGAGTTCCGAAGTGACAACATTTGTATCGGCACTTGATGTCGAAGCAATATTCCGGACTAGTCGTGATCTCTACAACAACGCCGCACATTCTTCGAATCTGAAGGAAAAGCTAAAGCTGCTAAATAGAAAAAACCTCTACAAACAAATAGCAAGCAACATCGGCTTGTCACCCGAACTATACATTCATAAAGTGCAGACCTATTTGCGTGAGGACCAAGCCTTAAAAAATGCTGTGGCGAGCTATGTAGTTTAGCTCCAGAGAATACTACTTCGACGTATCTTCTAGATGCTCTGTCAAAGCACCTAATTCAAAAGGCCAGTGCGAATTTGCACTGGCCTTTGAATTAAGTGCTTGTTGGGTCTTACTGCACCAACGGTTTTTCTTCTTCGTTCTTTTCTTCGTTGGGGATGGTTACGGCTGCGGCTACCTTGTCTGCGTCGTCGAGGTCGAGGAGCTTTACGCCCATGGTGGCTCGGCCTGCGGCGCGGATGCTCTTGGTGTCGATGCGGATGATCTTGCCGAACTGGCTGATAACCATGAGTTCGGTTGTTTCATCGACGAGCTGGATGCTGCTTACCTTGCCGATCTTTGGCGTGGTGCGCATGTTGATGACGCCCTTGCCGCCGCGTGACTGGAGGCGGTATGCATCGACGTCAGTCCGCTTGCCGAAGCCATTCTCACTGACGGTGAGGATGAGGCAGGGGGTGATGCCGATTTCCTTGTCGAGCGCTTCGAGGCGGGCTGCGTGTTCTTCTGGCGCGGCGGCTTCGACCACGTTCTCGTTTGGGTCGCCTTCGAGTTCGAGGGGGACGCTGCCCTTGGCCTTTTGCAGCTCGTCGATGGCGGACTTCACCTGGTCTGCCATGGTGGGCTTGCCGGGCTTGACGGGGTTGGCTGTGTCAAAGCGGGCGGCGAGTTCGAGGCGCTTGCGGTTGCGCGAGTCCTCAGACGGTGTGACGGCGACGCCGATGACGTAGTCGCCCTTCTTGAGGGTGATGCCCTTGTTACCGCCAGCGTTACGGCCCATGGGACGGAGGCCGCCCGACTTTTCAGGGTCGTACTTTTCTTCAAAGCGGATGGCCATGCCTTCGCGGGTGGCGAGGAAGACCACGTCGTCGCCTGAGGTGATGCGGACGCCGATGAGTTCGTCTTCCTTGTCGATGTTGATGGCGATGATGCCGCGGGCCATGACGTTGCTGAAGTCAGTGAGCGGTGTCTTTTTGACGATGCCGTCGCGCGTGGCGAAGAAGACGTATTTGCCCTCTTCCTTGAGGTTGCGCACGGCGAGGTAATTGACGATTTTTTCGCCGGGCTGGAGCGCGAGCATGGAGGCCATGTGCTTGCCCTTGCCTGCGGCGCCTACGTCTGGGATTTCATAAATCTTCATCCAGAAGACGCGGCCGGTGTTGGTGAAGAAGAGCAGGTAGGCGTGTGTGCTGTCGACGATGAGCGAGGCCACGAAGTCTTCTTCGCGGGTCTTCATACCCAAACGTCCAGTCCCACCGCGACGCTGCTGGCGGTAGGTGGAGATGGGCGTGCGCTTGAGGTAGCCGGAGTGCGAGACGGTGACGGCGACCTGCTCGTCGGCGATGAGGTCTTCGAGCTGCAGTTCGGCGGTTTCGTCGACGATCTGCGTGCGGCGTACGTCGCCGTACTTGTCGCGGACTTCTTCGAGTTCGGCGACGATGACTTTGCGCAGCTTCTTTTCCGATGCCAGGATGCTCTCGTAGTAGGCGATGTTTTCGCGGACCTTGGCGAGTTCGTTGAGGAGCTCGTCGATGGAGAGCTGGGTGAGGCGGTAGAGCTGCAGTTCGAGGATGGCGTCGATCTGGCGGTAGCTGAGGATGAGCGTGCCGGAGAGCGCGGAGCCTGCGGGTGCAGCGGGAAGCAGAGCGGAGTCGATGCCGTACTTGGCGGGGTCGAGCGTGATGCCCTGGAGTTCGGTGCCGCGGAGGTTGATGTTGCGACCGCTGAAGTATGCGAAGAGGTTTTCGCGGGCGTCGGCGCGGTTGCTGCTGTTGCGGATGATGCGGATGACGGTGTCGAGGTGGTCAAGCGCGATCTGCAGGCCGAGCAAGGTGTGTTCGCGCTCGCGGGCCTTGCCGAGGAGGAAGGCGGTGCGGCGGCGGACGACGTCGATACGGTGCTCGATGAAAGCACGGATGGCGTCGGGCAGCGGGAGCTCGCGGGGCTGGCCGTTGTGGACGGCCAGGAAGATCATGCTGAAGCTCTCCTGCATGGAGGTGTTCTTGTAGAGCTGATTGAGCACGATCTCAGGCTGCGCGCCGCGCTTGAGTTCGATGACGATACGCATGCCGTCGCGGTCAGACTCGTCGCGGACGTCGGAGATGTCGTCGATGATCTTGTCGGTGACGAGCTCTGCGATGCGCTTGATGAGGTTGTTCTTGTTGACCTGGTACGGGATCTCGCTGACGATGATGGATTCGCGACCGCCCTTGAGCTCTTCGGTGGAGCACTTGGCGCGCATGAGGAAGCGGCCGCGGCCGGTGCGGTAGGACTCGCGGATGTTGCGCTTGCCGAAGATGAAGCCGCCGGTGGGGAAATCGGGGCCCTGCACCGTCTGCATGACGAGGTCGAGTTCTTCATCGCGGCTGAGGCCGGTGGAGTTCACCAGGCTGATGGTCGCGTTGATGATCTCCGTGAGGTTGTGCGGCGGGATGTTGGTCGCCATGCCGACGGCGATACCTGAGCTGCCGTTGACGATGAGGTTCGGGAAGCGCGCGGGGAGGACCGTGGGCTCGAGCGTGGATTCGTCGTAGTTCGGGGTGAAGTCGACGGTGTCCATGTCGATGTCGGCGAGCATTTCGCCGGTGATCTTCATCATGCGGGCTTCGGTGTAACGCATGGCGGCTGGCGGATCGCCGTCGACGGAGCCGAAGTTGCCCTGGCCGTCGACCAGCGGATAGCGCATGGAGAAGGGCTGGGCGAGGCGGACCATGGCGTCGTAGATGGCGGAGTCGCCGTGGGGATGGTAATTACCCATGGCGTGGCCGACGACCTTGGCGCACTTGGTGTACTTCTTGTTGGACTGGAGGCCCATCTCCTGCATTGCGTACAGGATGCGGCGATGCACGGGCTTGAGGCCGTCGCGGACGTCAGGGAGAGCACGGCCGATGATGACGGACATGGAGTAGTCGAGATACGACCGCCGCATCTCTTCTTCAATGTTGATGGGGATCATGAACGCTGCGCCGGGGCCGGTGGGCGTGTTGCCGCCGTCGCCTCCTGAACCTGCTGGTGCGGTGTCTGGCGTCTTCGCGTTTTCTTCGGGGTTGTTACCGCCGTTTGAGCCGAGGGGAAGCTGGTTCTGATCGTCTGCCATTGTCTCTATCAGTATAACTGCTGGCTCTTTGCAGAGGCCCGATTTACGCGGCTTTTGCGCTGGTGTTCCGAATCGGTTCCCCATGAATTTACGTGGGTTTAGCTGACACCGGTGGCGGGTTGAGGCATCTACCTTCCAGCACAGCGCTGCTGCCTTTGGCTGCAGAGCGGATTGGATAGAGGATGAAGCGACTCGGAATGGTTTTAAGCGGGGCGTTGCTGTTGGGAACGGTGGCCCCTGCGGTCGTGGTTCAGCCAGCGGAGGCGCAGCATCACGGCGGATATGACAACGGCTACCGCGGGACACATCCGTATGACGACCGGTATGACCGCAGCCGGTACCAAGACAACCACAAGAGTGGTGGGATTGGGCCGGGCAAGGGCGCACTGATTGGCGGCGGTGCGGGTGCTTTGCTGGGCGGTTTGATTGGCGGCGGCCTGAAGGGCGCACTGATCGGCGGCGCGGTTGGCGCCGGAGGTGGTGCGCTGCTGGGCAAGGCGAATGCTGATAGCCGCAATGATCGCGACTATCGTGACTACAACCACGGCTATCGCCGCTAAGCGCGAGAGGACAGAATGATGATGAAGCATTGGGTACTACGGGCAGCGCTGGTAGGCGGATTGATGGTGGCTCCGATGGCGGTGCAGGCACAGAGCAAACCGGCAGCAAGTGCGACTGTTATGCCGGTGAGCCAGGAACTGTTGACCAGCACGGTTCATGAAGCGTGGGTGGAGAGCGGGCGAAACGAAGACAAGTTCTTTGAGATGGTGCAGGTGTGCGCGAACCTAAGCGCCCAGAAGCGTGGCCTAACGCTGCCGGACACCGAAGCCGCAGGGCGAAAGATGGGCATGCTGATCAAGACAGCGTCTCGTCGTGATTCGGACCAGTTGCTGTATGCGGTGGTGGATGCTGCCGTGAGGCAGACAGCTACGCCGACGACAGCCGCTAATACTAAATAGCTATTCGATTTTGATGAGCGGAGACGCCCGACACCGAGGGCAACGCGGGTGTCGGGCGTCTTTGCGTTCTTTGGGGTTATTGGTCGCCGTTGTCTCTGTCAGTAGAAATGGCGGAGGCCCAGCGCTTTCACAAACGCCTAGAAACACTCCTTGGGGGCGACTTCAGGATGTATTGTGAAGACACTTTGCGAGTCGAGGTTTTCTTCCATGCGCTTTGTGGCTTGTGCGCTTCTGGTTTGTACGCTTTCGTTGCCTGCGCAGCAGTTGCGCGGTGTGCCAGTGGAGAATCTGGACCGCTCTGTGAACCCGTGCAATGACTTTGAGGCGTTTGCCGTGGGCGGATGGCGTAAGACGCATCCGATGCCGGAACGGCAGGCGACATGGGCGATTCGGAGCGTGACCCAGGACGATACGTGGGCGCGTCTGCGGACGATTGCGGAAGACGACATGAAAAAGACGTCGCCGAAGGGTTCGCCTGCTCAGCTAACCGGCGACTTCTACGGCGCGTGCATGGATGATGCGGCCATTAACAGCGCGGGGCTAAAGCCGCTGGAGCCGATGCTGCACGCCGTGGACAGCATTCGCGACGTGAAGGCACTGAATGCAGCCATGGTGACGATGGCTGCGATGGGGATGGATGCGCCTGTGGGTGAGGGTGCGACGCAGGACTCGCATGACACCACGAAGATGATTGCGGAGATACAGATTGGCGGACTGGGGATGCCGGACCGCGATTACTACCTACGCGATGAAGCCCGATTCAAACATGTGCGCGAAGAGTACATGGAGTACATGAAGAAGATGTACGCGCTGGCGGGTGAAAACGCTGAACAGGCCACGACTGACTCCGCTGCTGTAATGAAGATTGAAACAGCATTGGCGCAGGCGCGGATGAGCCGTGTGGAGTTGCGCGATCCGAAGGCGACAGACCATCCGACGACCTTTGCAGAGTTAAAGACACTGGCTCCGCACTATGACTGGGATGCAGACTTCAAGGCAAAACATATTCCAACGACGGGCCACATGAATGTGGGGCAACCGAAGGTGGTGCAGGCGTTTGATGGGCTGCTGACTTCCGTGTCGTTGGCGGAGTGGAAGGCGTACCTGCGGTGGCATCTGCTGGATGGCAATGCGGCTTCATTAGCGGACAACTTTGAAGAAACGTCGTTTGCGTTTCGCGGCACAGTATTGAGTGGCACGAAGGAACAACGCCCACGGTGGCAGCGCTGCGTGATCACAACGGACCGCATGCTGGGCGAGGCGCTGGGCCACGAGTACGTGGACCGCTACCTGCCACCCGAAGCAAAGGCTCGTGCGCGCACCATGGCCGTGAACATTGTGAATGAGTTAAAGCTGTCCATCCAGACACGTGACTGGATGACTGCGGAGACAAAGACGAAGGCGCTGGAGAAGGTGAATGCGCTGAACATCAAGATTGGCTATCCAGACAAATGGAAGACATACGAAGGTGTGGTGGTGAAGCGCGACACGTTTCTGGAGAACGTCATCAGCGCGCGCCGGTACTCGGTGCGTGATGATCTGCAGCAGATTGGCAAGCCAGTGGATCGTGGTCGCTGGGACATGACGCCGCCCACAATGAATGCGTATTACAACCCGCTGATGAACGAGGTGGTGGTGCCTGCGGGATATCTGCAGCCGCCGGGCTTTGATCCGAAGGGACTGGATGCCATTAATTATGGCGCGGTGGGTGTGAGCATTGGCCATGAGATAAGCCACGGTGTGGATGATGAGGGCGCACAGTATGCTGCAGATGGTCGGCTGCTGAAGTGGTGGACGGATGCCGACTATAAGAACTTCACGGAGCGCACAGCATGCACCACGAAGCAGTATGACAACTACTTTGTGGAGCCGGGACTACACCTGCAGGGCAAGCTGGTGACAGGTGAATCACTGGGTGATCTGGGTGGCGTGAATCTTGCATTCCGCGCATACGAGCGATCGCGTGAGGGCAAAGGACCAGAGCCAACGGTGGACGGATTGACACCGGAACAACAGTTCTTCCTGGCGGAAGGACAGTGGCGTGGCGCATTGGCACGCCCGGAGATGGCACGCACTGCAGTGTCCACTGATCCGCATCCGCCGGGGCGCTATCGTGTGCTGGGCCCGCTGAGCAATATGCCCGAGTTTGATAAGGCGTTTGCGTGCAAGGAAGGCGATGCGATGGTACGGCCAACAGCGGAGCAATGCTCTGTTTGGTAAGCGGCTTGTTTCTTGATGCTTCGAAGACAAGCGGGATGAAGCAACGCAACTTTCTGCGTGATGTGTGTTCATACTGATGCGTGCTTTTGACGACGACGGCGATGGGCGCCGCGGCGATCTGGGGGCCGTAGGACGGTTGGTCATGAAACGGTTTGGACGTGTGGTGATGTCGGGTGTTTTGCTGGCGGGTATGGTGGCTCCAGTGGCGGCTTCGGCGCAGGGTCCTCGGCCGGGGCAGTATGCCAGCAGCTATTACGGCAATGGGTATCGCAATGATGGCTACCGCAACAACAGCTATCGCGACACGGATTATCGTGGCGGTTATAACGGTGGTTATCGCAACGATGGTCGCTACTACTATGGCAATCACTACAACGGCGTTGGACCGGGTACGGGTGCGGCGATTGGTGGCATTGCCGGTGTTGTGCTTGGCGGATTGCTGGGCGGCGGTAAGGGTGCGCTGATTGGCGGCGCTGCGGGCGCTGGTGTGGGTGCGATTGCCGGTGCTGCGAATCAGAATTCGCGTCGTGGTTATTACGGCTACTAAGTTTTAACGATGTTAGAAAGGGCCGAGGCGATTGCCTCGGCCCTTTGTCATGCAGCTTGTTGCGCTGTTAACTGCGCACTGGGATGTTCAGTGTTGTGCCTGCGGCTAGCTTGTTTGGGTCGGCGATGTTGTTGGCCTTTACGATGATGCCGTAGAGATTGCCGTCGCCGTAGAAGTGCTGGGCGATTTTGCTGAGCATGTCGCCGGGCTTGGTGGTGTAGGGCTGATCCTGTCCGCCGCTGTTGATGAGTTCGTGTTGCAGGTCAGCGTATTGCGCGTCGACTTTCTTGATCTGATCCCATACGAAGTTGAGCGTTACCTGCGAGGGCAGTGTTGCCTTTACGTGCAGCTTGTCGCCTGCGAGGGATACATCCTGCAGTTGCGCGCCTTCCGGTGTGAAGCGATCAATTGCTTTCAGGACGGGTTCATACTTCTGCTGCAGTGTTGCCAGATCAGCCATTGGAAAAATCTCCTTCGCATGGCTTGGATGCGCGAAATGATGTTGGAGAAACGAGCGAGGACACACGTTACTGAACGTTCATATTTCGGTTGTGTGAAAGAATCATCCCGCTGCGTGGGCATGTGCTTTGAGCAGCACGAGATGGGAGACAGAGAGCAGTGACTATGGACATGCGCATGAATCGCAGACGGTTTCTTGGTGGGCTGGCGGCGGCTGCTGTTGTTACATCTGCACCCAGCCTGCTGGCTGCTGCGACGCGCAGACCCAACATTGTGGTGATTCTGGCGGACGATCTTGGCTATGGCGATGTGTCGAGCTATGGCGCGAAGGATGTTGCTACTCCGAATATTGATTCGCTTGCGAAGCAGGGTTTGCGATTTACGAATGCACATACAGATGCCGCCACGTGCACGCCTTCACGCTACGCGATGATGACCGGCAGTTATGCGTGGCGCAAGGATGGCATCGCCGTGTTGCCGGGCGATGCGAAGCTGTTGATCGATCCGCAGCAGGCGACGATTGCGTCGGTGCTGAAATCTGCTGGCTACACGACGGGGCTTGTGGGCAAATGGCATATTGGTCTGGGCGATGGAACGATTGATTGGAATGGCGAGATCACGCCGGGGCCGTGCGAGCTTGGATTTGATGATGCGTTCTTCTTTGCTGCTACGGCGGATCGAGTGCCTACGGTTTACATCCACAATCATCGTGTGGTGAATCTTGATCCTGCTGATCCGATCCATGTTTCGTATAAGACAAAGATAGGTAACGAACCTACCGGTAAAGAAGACCCTGAGCTGCTGAAGATGAAGCTAAGCGAAGGGCATGACGGCACCATTGTGGATGGCATTAGCCGCATTGGTTGGATGGAGGGCGGCAAGTCTGCGCGATGGGTGGATGAGAAGATGGCCGCGACCTTCACGGGTAAGGCTGTGGAGTTTATTGATCGCAACCATGACAAGCCTTTTCTGCTGTACTTCACGCCCAGCGATATTCACGTGCCGCGTGCTCCTGCTTCAGAGTTCGCGGGTAAGAACACGTGCGGTGTGCGCTGCGATGTGATCAGCCAGTTGGACTGGAGTGTGGGGCAGGTGCTGGATGCGCTGAAGCGCAATCATCTGGATGAGAACACTCTTGTTGTATTCACTTCAGACAACGGGCCTGTTGTGAATGATGGTTATGACGATGGATCCGATCGCAAGCTGGGACAGCACAAACCTGCAGGGCCGTGGCGTGGTGGGAAGTATTCGATACAAGAGGGCGGCACGCGTGTGCCGTTTCTTGTGCGCTGGCTGGGCACGGTGAAGCCGGGCGTTTCTGATGCTTTGATCAGCCAGGTGGACTTCTTGGCGAGCTTTGCTGCGCTTACCAAACAGGCGGTTCCTGCGGGGTCTGCGCAGGATAGTCAGAACATGTTGCAGCCGTTGTTGGGGCGCAGTACTGCTGGTCGTGAATCACTAGTGGAAGAGGCAACGGTGCTGGCGGTTGTGGAAGGCCAGTGGAAATTGGTGGATCGTTCGCAGCGGCCCGGCATTCATACCAAGCCGGAGACGGGTGGTTTGAATGAGAAGTCTACGCGGCAGTTCTGGGGGCAGCCTGCTTATCCGACTTCGCCGTTGGAACTCTACGATCTGAAAGCCGATCCCTATGAGTTGCACAACCTGGCGAGT